>JBIIJW010000105.1:0-5753 GCA_044233525.1 Ilumatobacteraceae bacterium
ATGAAAGATGTAGTTGCCAGGGTGCGGGTCACCGTTGAACGCGCGGAAGCGGTACAGGCTGCGGAATACAAAACGAAAGATGGCCTCTCCCGCCATGTCGCGTTGTTCTTGTGGCCACGTGAGAAGTTCGGCAAACGAAGAGCCGCTTACAAGTTCAGTCATCAAGATTCGCGAGGTTGAATAGTCGTGCAGAACTTCTGGGACGTGAATGAAGGGATGCCCCTTGTAGAAGTCTGCGAACAACTGCTGATTCTCGGCTTCTTTTTTGTAGTCCAGTTCCTCGCGAAGACGATCTTTGATTTCAGCCACCATGTCTTCGGGGTTCAAACTCTTGAATCCAAAGGCGAGCAATGTGCCAAGAAGGTCCGCGGTGCGAAGATCTGCATCAATTGCTTCGGCAACTCCGGGGTATTGCACTTTGACAGCCACGGCACGATCACCGTGCGGTGTTCGAAGTATGGCGCGATGCACCTGTCCGATAGACGCCGCAGCGATTGGTTCGTCATCAAACTCGACAAACATTTCATTCACTGATTTGCCAAGTTCTCGCTTGATCTCTTGGTGGACTAAGTCAATACTCATCGGTGGTGCGTTGGATTGCAATTGCGACAGTGCAAGTCGTAGTGGTTCGGGAAGCCCGTCATCGAGGTAGCTGGCCATTTGCCCCAGCTTCATGAGGGCGCCCTTCATGTTTCCTAATTCATCAGCAACTTGTTGCGCAGACTTCATCTCGCGATCTCGAGACAATTGTTCTTTGCGTTCTGCGCTTGCGAATAATTTGCGCGCAGATGTTCCTGCATGAGCTAGCCCGATACGCGCTCCAAGTCGTGCGAGACGACTGTTGCGTCGCCACCGAGATCTACGTTGAACAGCGTGAGTCATGGTGATGATTCGCTGGAGCGTTGTTGCGCCCGCTGGTGGACATGGAGACAAGCATCCACCAAGAGGGGAACAAAGCGGTCTGCGTGGGCATAGACAGCATCATGATCCGCCTCAATTGATTGCACGAATGCGTCGGGAATCAAATTGGCAACTACTTCTTGTCGCCGAGGGCTCACGACTCTGTCATTGGTGGTCATGATGATTGATGTCGGCACGTCGATGCCTCCTAACCAACCACGGGAGTCATACCTACCCAAGGCGGCGCCCGCTTCAAGAATTTGTCGCCACTCATGGCTTGCCACTTGTTGTGCAGCCCATGGTTCCCATGTCATTGTTTTACGTGAGAGGTATAAACGGTCACTAATTGTTTCGCGCACCGACGATGGAGCAATGCGAGCAAGGGCGCCAACACCGGCCAATGCTGTAAAGGCCAGCCGCTCTTGACGCGTTGTCACGAAGTGGCCGGCAGTTGCAGCGAGTACTAATCCGCGAACTCGATGCTCGTGTCTCTTCCACATAAGTTGAGCAATGGTGCCGCCCATCGAATATCCAACTGGGATGAAAGTGGAGATACCGAGTTGGTCGGCGAGTGCGGCAACATCATCGGCGCAATCCGACAGTCGGAATGTTTGCGATGTGCGAATGCCACGTCCGTGTCCGCGCAGGTCATGTGCAATGACACGAAAGTGTTTGCCAAGTGCTTCGTAACACATGAACCAGTTGAGATCGGCCGTAGCAGTCCAACCGTGCAACAACATCAGAGTTGGCGCGCCCTCGGGGCCGGGCAGTTCTCGGTAAAACGTGGTGCCACGGCCAGGAAGGTCGATGTGTTGACCTTCCGGAAGCTCTGGGACGAGGTGCTCGCTCAGCCTTCCACCTTCAACACTGTGACGGACACCTTGGCACCATTTTCCAATGTGATGGAGACTTTGCTTCCCTCTGATTGTCCGAGCAGGGCAGAACCAATTGGAGAGACCGGGCTCATCACTTCAGTTCCATCACCCGTTCGCTTCTCTTCGATGTGGCCGATGAGGTAGTTCTCTGCGTCGTCTTCGCTATCTCCGTCAAACAAGATGGTGACGCGTGAAAGCACACCAACAACTCCAGGCGTCGGTGCTGCTGCAATCTCGGCATTTTCCAAGATGTTGATGACGAGATTCTTACGGTCATTCAGCATTCCGTATTCATCTTTGGCGGCGTGATAATCACCATTCTCAGAAAGGTCGCCCATTTCACGAGCACGACCGATTTTGTCGGCAACTTCGGGAAGAACGGTGTGTTCGAGGTGGGCGACCTCAGCTTCCAGCCGTTTATAGGTCTCTTCAGAGAGAAGGTGCTTTGCCATGCAGGGAAGGCTATCTGCGCCTTCTAGATTGGTCTCCCTATGGCACATCGCATTGCACTCATTGGTGGAGACGGAATTGGCCCCGAAGTAACGGCCGAAGCAGTGAAAGTGGTGCGCGCCGCTGGCGTGAACATTGACACAACAGATTTCGATCTTGGTGGTGCCCGCTATCTCCGCGATGGTGAAATCTTGTCGGACGATGTTCTGAATCAACTACGTGGATTCGATGCCATTTTGTTGGGAGCTGTCGGAACGCCCGAGGTGCCGCCAGGGGTTATTGAGCGTGGGCTGTTGTTGAAGATGCGCTTCGAATTGGACCTGTATGTCAACCAGCGTCCGTTTATCGGTGTTGCCCCAGGCCACACCACACCACACGATTTCATTTGTATCCGCGAGAACACCGAAGGTCCATACGTGGGTGAAGGTGGAGTCTTGCGACGCAACACACCACACGAAGTGGCAACGCAGGGAAGCGTCAACACTCGTATGGGCGTCGAGCGTTGCATTCGTTATGCATTTGAGTTGGCTTCACGTCGCGAACGAAAGCACGTCACGCTGGTGCACAAGACAAACGTTCTCACCTTTGCTGGTGATTTGTGGCAGCGCGCATTCAATGACGTTGCTGCTGAGTATCCGCAGGTTGACACCGCTTACAACCACGTAGACGCTGCGTGTATCTACTTCGTCCAAGACCCACATCGTTACGACGTCATCGTCACCGACAACTTGTTCGGCGACATCCTCACCGACCTGGGTGGAGCGGTCAGTGGTGGTATTGGTCTGGCATCGTCGGCAAACCTCAACCCCTCCCGTACAGGCCCATCAATGTTCGAGCCCGTGCACGGCTCGGCCCCCGACATCGTGGGCACCGGCAAAGCAAATCCCACCGCTGCCATTCTGTCTGCCGCACTGATGCTTGATTTCCTTGGCGAAAGCGCCGCTGCAGATCGAATTCGCGCCGCCTGCGCCACGGCCCCCACTGGGTCCACCGTGGATATCGGAAACGCCATCGCCGCAGTCGTAGCCGCCAACTAATCTCTTTTCACATCTTCACTGAGGAGCTCACATGCCCACCCTTATCCCAACACCAAAAATCTGGATGAACGGAACACTCGTTGACTGGGACAAGGCTCAGGTGCATGTGTTGACTCACACGCTGCATTACGGCACCGGTGTCTTCGAAGGAATTCGGGCATATGAAACTGCCGACGGCCCCGCAGTGTTTCGTCTCACCGAGCACATCGAGCGTTTGTTCAAGAGCGCAAAGATTCTCGGAATGGACATTCCATATTCCGTTCAAGAACTCGTCGATGCAACAAGAGAAACGGTTCGCTCCACTGGACTTCCAGGTTGTTACATTCGCCCAATCGCGTATTACGGATATGGCGAAATGGGATTGAATACGTTGCCGTGTTCAGTAGATGTTGCCATTGCATGCTGGCCGTGGGGTGCGTACTTGGGTGAAGAAGCCCTCACAAAGGGTGTTCGCATGAAGATCTCATCGTGGAAGCGACTTGATCACAACATGCTTCCACCAGCAGCGAAGACTGTTGCCAACTACGCCAACTCGTCGCTTGCAAAGGTGGAGGCATTGCGCGCCGGTTATGACGAAGCAATTCTTCTCAACAACGAAGGTCTCGTTAGCGAGTGCACCGGCGAGAACCTCTTTGTTGTTCGCAACGGCAAGGTCATCACGCCGCCGCTGTCGGCTGGTGCGCTGGAAGGCATCACCCAGTGGAGCGTTATCAAGATTCTCGAAGACATGGGCTACGCCGTGGAGAAGGGCAATATTGCTCGGTCGGACCTCTACATTGCCGACGAAATCTTCTGCGTTGGTACGGCGGCCGAAGTGAGTGCCATCAACTCGGTGGACGATCGCGACGTTCCATGCCCTGGACCCATCACGTTGAAGGTGGCAGAGACCTACGGCAAGGCTGTTCGTGGCCAGATAGCCGAATACAAGCACTGGTGTGAACTGGCCTAAGTACTGGCGCTAGGGGCCCCTGGTTTTGTTCATTTGTGAACAACCCACAGGGGAGACCCATACAGGGGTGGACTTCAAGGGTTTTCCACAGAATTCCCCACAGGGGTTGACGAACGCTGTGGAGGAAGCGATACTGACGTCATGTTGACAGCGCACTTCTCCCGCCATTGTGCAGGCTCTGCTGCTGCCATCATCATTATTCGCTAGCGCATGTCGGCTTTCGGCATGCGCGCACCCGCCGCCTCAGAGGCGGTTTTTTTATACCCAAAATTCAGACTTTCGAGATAGACAGACAGACGGAGAACGCAATGAGTACACAACGAGAAATGGTCGAAGCCTTCGATACCACACTGCGCGATGGCATGCAGGTGGAAGGCGTGTCTGCCACGGTGGAAGACAAACTGCGTATTGCAGAACAACTTGATTACCTCGGCGTGCACTTCATTGAAGGTGGATGGCCAGGCGCAAACCCGAAGGACATTGAGTTCTTTGCACGCGCAACAAAAGAATTGAACTTCAAGCACTCCACACTTGTTGCATTCGGATCAACTCGTCGTCCATCTGGAAAAGTTGACGACGACCTCACGCTCCGTAACTTGTTGGATGCAAACACTTCCACTGTGTGCATCGTTGCAAAGTCGTGGGACTATCACGTCACGGACGCACTGCAAACCACATTGGATGAGGGTGTCCTCATGGTGGCCGACTCGGTTGACTTCCTCAACACCAATGGACGTCGAGTGTTAGTAGACCTCGAGCATTTCTTCGACGGCTATAAGAACAATCCAGAGTTCGCGATGCGAGTCGTGGAAGCCGCCGTGATGAAAGGTGCCACACACTTGGTCATGTGCGACACCAATGGTGGCTCGCTTCCACATGAAGTTGCTGAAATTGTTTCAAAGGTGAAGTCATTTGTTGGTAACGATGCAACACTTGGAATTCATTGCCATGACGACACCGGTTGTGCAGTCGCAAACTCCATGGCAGCAGTTCTGTCTGGCGTTCGTCACGTGCAAGGAACCTTAAATGGATTGGGTGAGCGCACTGGTAACACCAACCTCACCACCGTCATTCCAAACTTGGAATTGAAGATGGGATTCTCGTGCTTGCCAGAAGGAAATCTGGCCCGCATTACAGCCGTGAGTAATCACGTCGCTGAGGTGTTGAATCGCCCGTTGAATCCACAAGCGCCGTATGTGGGCGCATCAGCATTTGCGCACAAAGCTGGTTTGCATGTGTCGGCTATCAAGCGCGCCAAGGATGCATACGAGCACATTGACCCAGATGTTGTTGGAAACGGAACGCGATTCGTTGTCAGCGAAATGGCAGGACGCGCAACGATTGAAGTGAAGGCCGAAGAACTTGGTCTCGCAATGGACGGCCCTGCGGTGAACCAAGTCATTGATGACCTGAAACGTCTCGAACACGAGGGTTATCACTTTGAAGCAGCTGATGCATCGCTTGAACTGCTCATGCGTCGTGCGTCTGGTTGGCAGCAAGATCAATTCAGTGTGGAATCGATGCGGGTCATTACCGACGAAG
>JBIIJW010000107.1:0-5734 GCA_044233525.1 Ilumatobacteraceae bacterium
CCGATGCTCTAGTTCTTTATATTCGCGAACTGGTTTTCTATAAGGAATGTGCGCCAGACGCCCCGTACAAGACTGCGAAATGTTTCGCGCAGGCAATTGCGAGCGACAACACAGACTTCACCATCGCGATGGAAGACATTGGTCATCTCCGTGCGTTGAATCAGTTAGATGGAATTGGAATCGAAGAGTCCAAAGTTTTATTAGAGACGCTCGCAGACTTTCATGCAATGTGGTGGGGAAGCCCAAAGTTGGCGCAATATGAGGCGACATTCCAGCCGCTTGCCAACCCCACGTACAATGCCGTTCTGCCAATGTTGTGGACTGGCGGCTGGCCAAGTGTTGAGCAATACGCTGGCCATTTAATTCCAGAGAGTGTTCGCGAGATTGGCGAAATCTGGGCACCCAAGGTGCCGTGGATGCTTGAAAACCTCATGACGCCCACCACTATGTGCCACGGCGACTATCGCGCAGACAACATCATGTTTGATGGAGACAAGCCCGTTGTCATCGACTTCCAGCTCATCGGAACGGGAAGTGGTATTTACGATGTGGGCTATTTGATTAGCCAATCAATTGCCACAGATGTTCGCCGAGGTCATGACCGCGAACTAGTTGATGTCTATCTAAATCGTCTTGAGAGTCATGGAATTGATATCAACCGCGAAGAAGCGTGGCGTCAATACCTCATTTGCATTTGCTTCTGTGTCACGTATGGCGTCACCACCTTTGGCGGGTTCGCAGAGCAGAATGAGCGTGGGCAAAAACTTTTGCAAGACATGTTGTTGCGTTCGCTTCACTGTGTTGCGGACAACAATGCTCTAGAAGTTTTGAAATCTTGATGCGGACGTCTGTGGTATCGGGCAAACTGACAACATGACAGATCACTCGCACGACCATGGTCGTGGGCTACTCCAACAACTCGGGGCTGAAGGACGTGAATTACGCGCCCTTATTCCAGACGTCTACGCCGGATTCGGAGAACTGCACAAAGCTGCGTTTGCAGATGGTGCTGTCGACAAGAAAACAAAAGAGCTCATTGCGTTGGCGATTGCCATCACCGTGAAATGTGATGGTTGCATCGCAAGTCATGCTCGGGGCGCAGCGTTAGCTAAGGCCACTGAACAAGAAGTTGCCGAAACCATCGGCG
Source organism: Ilumatobacteraceae bacterium (assembly GCA_044233525.1). Taxonomy (GTDB): domain Bacteria; phylum Actinomycetota; class Acidimicrobiia; order Acidimicrobiales; family Ilumatobacteraceae; genus UBA2093. The sequence continues at coordinate 1,148 of JBIIJW010000107.1, forward strand.
TTGCCATCAGCATGAATGGTGGACCAGGCACGGTGTACGGACCACGCGCACTGGCTGCATTTCGGGACTTTGTTCGCCCCGAATAGTTGTCGGTTTAGTGACCGATTGCTTTGTTGATGCGCACTGGAATGGTGCGTGGTCCACGAACCTGACCACCAGCCCACGTGACTTCAGCATCTTCAATGAGTTCAAAATCTGGAACTCGTGCCAAAAATTCCTCAATTGCTACACGCATCTCCATACGCGCGAGGTTTGATCCCACGCAACGATGAATACCAGCACCAAACGCAACATGACGATTATGTTCGCGGTCAATAATGACTTGATCTGGATTCTCAAAATGCTCTGGGTCGCGGTTGGCAGCTGGGAAAGACATCAACACTCGATCACCCGCATGCATGGGGCAACCTTCATACTCCATGTCGTCGTTTACCAATCGAGCCATCGTTACTGGTGAATAGGCACGAAGGAATTCTTCAACAGCCGACGGAATGAGTTCGGGTTCTTGAACCAAGCGTTCACGGTCTTCCTTATGTGTTGCAAGGTGCCACAACGAAGAACCAATGCCGCTCCATGTGGTGTCAACACCAGCAATCAATAGCAAACCGCACATTCCAAGAATGAGTCCATCGGGGAATGGCTCTCCGTCATGCTCTGCATGAACTAGTTCACCGATGAGATCGGTGGTAGTCCCTGCTGCGCGACGCTTGATGATCTCGCCCATAAAGAAATCTTGAAGTTCTGCACGTGCCTTGATTCGCAATTCTGGTTGAGTCAATCCAGCTTCAAGAGTCCAACGCACCCACGTGGTGAACTGATCTTTCATTGTGGTTGGCACACCAAGCATGGTTGCGATGACTTGCGCAGGAATCTGTTGTGCGTAATCAACGGCGGCATCGGCTGTTGGACGCGCAGCAATTCCGTCCATTAACTCGCGACACCATGCGCGTGTGAATACTTCCAACTCATCTACTGCGCGCGGAGAAAACGCTGGAAGCAATTGACGACGTGTCCATGTATGCATCGGCGCGTCAACAGAAATTGGTGCACCCTTTGTCACTCCGTATGCACCAGATCCAGGAGCTTCGGCTGGTGGAACAACAAGAATCTCTCTTGATGAGAACAAGTGCGGCTCTCGCGCAATCTTTGTAACGGTGTCGTACTTCGTGGGCAACCACGACCCGCCCCACTTGTCGGTGTGGGCAATTGGGCATTCATTGCGCAGCGAGTCCCAAATCTCAAAAGGATTCTCGATGTAGTCCTTGTCGAAAATGTCGTAACCAGTGGTCCAGTCAATTAATCCGCTCATAGTTGCCCCCTAGAGAAGCGGTCCCCGAATTGGGCCCTACAAGGGAGAATAACTTCCCAGTAGGGCCGTGACCATAGTCATAGGCATACGATTCGCTCATGGCACAACATTCCATTGACGTTGATCCCTCAGAAGTGGGCCTCGACCCGCAGCGTCTTGCCCGCATTAGCGAACACTTTGCCAAGTACGTCGATGATGGTCGACTTCCCGGTTGGCACATTGCCGTGTCTCGCGGCGGAAAACTGGCCTACAACACCTCGTACGGTCATGCCGATGTAGAAAACAACAAACCAATCACCGACGACACCATCTACCGCATCTACTCAATGACAAAGCCCATCTGTGCCGTTGCCGCACTGATCTTGTGGGAAGAAGGCAAATTTGAGATGCACGATCAGGTGAAGTGGTTCATTCCATCTTTTGCTGATCAGAAAGTTTTCCGTAGCGGCACGTTGACGGCACCACGTTTTGATCCCGTTGTTGAACCAATGGAGTTGTGGCATCTGTTCTCGCACACCGCAGGACTTACGTACGGATTCGTGTATTCAAACCCTGTTGACCAGATGTATCGAAACGCAGGCTTTGAATGGGGCGTTCCGAAGGATGCCTCACTAGCGGACATCTGTGATCTCTTGGCCGGACTTCCGTTGATGTTCCAACCTGGCAGTGAGTGGGCTTACTCAATGTCGATTGACGTTCTCGGACGCGTCGTAGAAGTTTTATCGGGCATGACACTCGGCGAATTTATGAAGAAGCGAATCTTTGAACCGCTGGGAATGACAGACACAGCGTTCCATTGCCCAGCAGACAAAGCTGACCGACTTGCTGCGTTGTACGTTCCAAATCCAGCCGACAATCGCCGACGCATACGCAGCGATGCAATGGGCGCTGGCGCACTTGTTGAACAAAAAGCAGACCTCGGTGGCGGTGGGCTTGTGTCGTCCATGTCTGACTACATGAAATTTGCAGAGATGTTGCGTGGTGGTGGTGAACTAAACGGGGTTCGCATTCTCTCGCCTCGCACCGTTCAATTCATGGCGTCAAATCATCTGCCCAATAACGCAGACCTCACAGCATTCGGGCGTCCACTCTTTACGGAAACAGCATTCGATGGCGTCGGTTTTGGACTTGGTGTCAGCGTGACTCTCGATCCAATCGCAGCAAAAGTTCCAGGAAGCGCTGGTGACTACGGCTGGGGTGGCGCAGCAAGCACCAACTTCACCGTTGATCCAAAAGAAGATTTGGTCTACACCATCATGACGCAGTTATTGCCATCAAGTTCTTGGCCACTACGACCACAACTTAAGCAACTTGTGCACCAGGCGTTGGTCGATTAACCGCCCGCTTCATTTGAATTGTTAACGCTCCCAGGACAACGAGCCCTGCGGCAATAATGACAAGGCCCTGCGCCATTTCATTACTCACCCACTCAACAGTTGTCATGATGATTCCGGCAACAACACAGAACGCGCCGGCTACCAACATCTCTGGCGCCAACAAGAGCGCACCAAGTGTAAATAGTACTGCGCCAACGAGAATTGGTGTTGGACGTAACCAGTCTTCAGCACTTGCAATATTCATGGCGCCGATGATGACAAAGAGTGATCCAATAGCGCGCGCAAGTTGACGTGCTCCAATGTCCGTCATGCCAATGGCAACAACAATTGCTCCAGCAGCAAGTATCAAAACGCCACCAAGAATTTGATTATCTGAATCAATTAATGCGCTCAGCGCCAGAGATAGACCAATTGTTCCAACCGAAAACGCAAGAGTTCCAGCGAATCGACTCCGCGTACAGCGCACTGCGCCCCAAGCAGCACTTGCTCCCGTGAGGATCACACCAATCCATTCACTCTTCATGTCTGCTTGATCCAACACAATTCCCGTTGCTCCAGCAGCAGCACCAAGTGCGCCTAGTTCAAGAACTTCAGCAAATCGTTGACGAATCTCGGATCCACTCGACAACTTCCATGAAGCAATCCCTGCGAGTGCTGCGACAACATACAACCCCGTTGCAATGACCCCGACCGATGCATCTTTGAATGCGAGAGCCAAGAGTCGAATCACACCCGCAGCAATAATGATTGATGCAAGGTAGGTCACCAACTCACGAATACTGAACGACCATCGCGGCGCGTTCGAAATGTCGTTGGCTTGACTCTCAACAAGTACGCCCCGCGACACTAAATCGTCCAATAATTCCCGCTGTGTGCGTTCTTGTTCCATAACGAGAAGTGTGCCACGAATTATGGGTTATTTGAATACCAATCAATGAATGGTCCTACCGCTTCGTCTAGCAACGGTGCAACAAAGGAGGCAAAGGTGACGGTCAGATGGTTGTCGTCTCGATAGACCAATAAGTTTCCAACAATGGTGGGACACAGATTATTGGCACAGAACCAATGGCGAACCCACACCACATTCTCCCCCGCCCTATCAAAATCCTGTCTCATTTCGAACATGTCCGTTCGATACGCGTTTGTCACGGTAGGTGAACACTCATGAACATTTGTGTAGTTACGGCTGAGACATGACGGGATTGTTTGCCCGGGCCATGGAGTGTCTTCAAACAAAATCGGTGTGATTCCGCGCGACTTCAAAGCGTCGAGAGTGCCTTGCAAACCATCACGCCATTCTTTCTGCCACATCGGCTTTCTTGTTGCCGCAGAAAGCAGCCGATCAAAATGAATCACGAATGCAAACTTGACTCCATCTGCCACCATTGCATCCAATGTGTTCTGGCGCCACTTCTTACATTCTGGATACACACGACCCAACACCTTGTTGTACACCGGTATTTCAGCTGGTGGACAGCCAGCCTTGGTGTACGAGTTCAATTTCCACTTGCGCTTGATAGCAATTTTCTCAAGAGCTGGGAACCATTGCGCCGCATGTGAGTCGCCGTACACACCAACCACGGTTGATGAAGTGAGATCGCCATAACTGCATCCTGGTTTCGGAGCAATTGGTGTGAAGCGCACATGACAACCATCGTCGTAGATGATTGGCTGATCGGAGACTGCCTGTTGAAGTGAAGGTGTGAGATTGCCTGGAAGCCCAGTTGCCTTTGTTGCATCAACAACAGCTTGGATTGGTGAACCAAGACCTGGAATTTGAGGTGCTACCGGAACAGTGGTGGTAGGCCCTGCGATTGTGGTTGTCGTTGCAAGAACAGGCGTTGTGACATCTGGGCCAAGCGCAAGTGTTGGTGGATTAGTTCGCGCAAGGACAGCAGTTCCACCAAGAAGGGCAACCAACGACACTGCTAGTGCTGCAGC
>JBIIJW010000108.1:0-5716 GCA_044233525.1 Ilumatobacteraceae bacterium
AATCAATCGAACCCCAGCGTCAGACAGCACCTGTAGCGAATCGATCTGCCACACCGGCACATGGAACACCGCACCGGCAGACGCACGAACAACTTTCGGTGACCACGGGTCGACAGTAGAACCGACCAGCACAACTCCTCGCGCGCCGGCAGCTTCTGCTGTGCGCATGAGTGTTCCCAAGTTTCCTGGATCTGACACCTCATGCAGAACCAGTAACCAGTCCTGGTGGGTGAATGTCATTGCCCCGGAATCGGGCATGGCGCACACCAACAAGATTCCGCGGGGCGATTCGGTATCGCACACCGCATTAAATGTTTTTGTGTCTAGCTCGAAGGCATCAAGTGGCGCGAGGTATCCCTCGTAATCCTCGCGAACGTATTGTTCGAGAATTCGAACCCCGCTCGTCACGGCCTCTTCTGCGAGAGTGGGCCCCTCGACGACGAACTCCCCTTCGTCATAACGGAAACTGCGGCGCCCAATGAGGCGCCGCAGAGTCTGAACCCGAGGGTTCGAAGATGACAGTGGTGTTCGGCTCAGGCCAATGCAGCCTTTGCAGAGTTCACCAATGAAGTGAACGCTTCAGCATCGTGCACTGCAAGGTCGGCCAAGATCTTGCGGTCTACTTCAATGCCAGCAGCATTCAATCCAGCGATGAAGCGGCTGTACGAAATGTCGTTCATACGGCAAGCAGCGTTGATGCGCTGAATCCACAAACGACGGAACTCGCCCTTCTTTGCGCGACGGTCGCGGAATGCATACTGACCCGAATGCAAAACCTGTTCGTTAGCGGCGCGGAATGAACGGCTCTTATTACCGTAATAACCCTTCGCCTTTTCTAAGACTGCGCGGTGCTTCTTGCGAGCATGAACGGCTCTTTTGACGCGTGCCATGTGTTTCTCCTAACTCTCAATAACTCTCTTAGCGCTCACCAAGGAGGCGCTTGATTTTGCGGGCATCGCCAGGATGCACATCGACATCACCTGCAAGGCGACGCGTGCGAACACTGGACTTCTTCTCGAACAGGTGCTGACGGTTCGCCTGCTGGCGACGCAGTTTTCCAGAACCGGTCTTCTTGAACCGCTTTGCGGCGGTCTTGCTGGTCTTCATCTTCGGCATGTTCTGTTCCTCTTACTCGTTGTCGTTCTTCTCGGAATCTGCTGGCACTTCGCTCACTGCTTTTGGTGCTGGCGCTTCTTCCTTTTCGGTCTTCTTGGCGGGTGCCTTCTTGTCGGGAGAAAGAACCATTGTCATATTTCTGCCTTCGAGTCGAGCTTGTGTTTCCACTTTTGCGAGTGGTCCAAGTTGTTCGAGTGCTGCATCCAGAATCTTGGCTCCAAGTTCTGGGTGGGCGACCTCTCGACCACGGAACTGCAAAGTGACTTTGACTTTGTGTCCGTCTTCAAGGAAGTCACGCATGTGGCGAACCTTGGTATCGAAGTCTCCCTTTCCGATCTTTGGTCGGAACTTCACCTCTTTAATGGTGACGTGGGTGGTCTTCTTCCGTGATTCTTTTGCCTTCTGCGCTTCTTCGTATCGGAACTTTCCGTAGTCCATGATGCGACACACTGGCGGATTCGCAAGCGGTGCGACCTCGACTAAGTCAAGATCTAACTCGCGGGCCAAAACAAGTGCATCTGCGGTGGAACGAATGCCCACCTGGCTTCCATCGGGTCCGATGAGGCGTACTTCGCGCGCACGGATGCGCTCGTTGTACCTCGGCTCGTTATTCTGCGGCGTAGCTATGACGGTCTCTCTTGTGCAATGGGCGTCGCCCTCCTCTGTAATGAACTGCCGAGGCAGTTCGCTCGTGACAATGCACGAAGCAGACAGAGAGCAACCAAGAGGCGCTCACATACTCGACCTACTGCACTCCCGAAGGGTGAGAAGGTGGGAGCCGAAACCCCACTTCGTTTAATTGACCTGGATTAGGGTACCGCCCGAGGAGTGACGACAACACCATGCCTACGAATAACCCAGAAATGGACGACACCGCCGCCGAGACCCTTGAGGCCATTGCTGAGGCTCGGCAACGGTTGGCCGAGGTTCCCGCCTCAGTTGTGGTCACCAACCACGCAATGGGACTGTTTGAACTGGCAGCCATTCATCTCTCGGCCGACCCCGTTCGGCTGGCCGATGCCCAGTTGGCCATCGATGCCCTTGGGTTGATGGTGGACGGCCTCGGTGAGCGACTTGGCGAGCACTACGAGACGCTTCAAGCCGCACTCGGAAACATTCGCTTGGTGTACGTGCAGAAATCAGCACCGGCGCAATAACTAGACCGGAGTAATTCCAAACGCCTCAACGCGCGTGACATGAAACTTCGTCACAAATGACACTCGTTGCCCAACATCGATTTTTCGCGACCCGTCTGCAATCTCTGCACAGTGGAACGGCCACACCTGCCCAGAGTCGTCTGTAATTTCGCCTAGTCCTCGACGTTCGTCAAATGACGACACGGCTCCGTACATGGTTGAATCAGACATTGACCTAATGAATGATCTTTGAGATAGGAATCTCAAGAAGGTCTGATGCACCTGCGTCGATTAGCGCAGGAATCAAGGTGTTGATGCCGCGCTTTGGCACAACGGTTTCCACGGCGAAATCTCCCGATGCCAACTGCGCAATCGTGGGAGATTTGGCTGATGGCAACAAGGCAAGAACAGCATCCATTGATGCCTTAGCAACATTCAGCTTCAGCAAGACTTTGTCTCGGGCCTCGAGGGTTCCCGTTAACAAGGTCATGATTTGTTCCATTGCGTGACGCTTGGCGGGATCTTCCCACGACTGACGATTTGCAATGAGTTCGGTGTAACTGGTGAGCATTGTGTCGATAATGCGAAGACCCGCAGCGCGTAATGCTCGTCCTGTTTCAGTGATGTCGACGACGCAATCGGCAATGTCTGGAATCTTTGCTTCGCTTGCGCCATAGCTCAGACGAATGTCTGCTTTGACCCCGCGCTCTGCAAAGTAGCGGCGCGTCATCTCTGGATACTCCGTTGTGACCCGGACTCCATCTTTCAGATCTGCAACAGATTGTGCGGATGAATCTTGGGCGACAGCAACAACAACCCGAATCGGAAGCGACGTTGCCTTTGAGTATTTCAACTCACCAAGGCTGACAACATCACTGTTTGTTTCCTCAATCCAATCACGTCCAGTGATTCCGACATCGAAGAGGCCTTCCTGAACATATGACGCAATTTCTTGTGGACGAAGAATTCGCACTTCATCGATACGTGGATCGTCGATGGACGCTTTGTAATCAACTGCAGAGGATCGATTGATGGACAGGTCGGCCGCCTCAAACAGATCAAATGTGGCTCGCTCGAGGGAGCCTTTGGGGAGAACAAACTTCAGCACGCGTTGAGGCTATCCACCAACGCCTCTCCTCCCGTGACGAATTACGTTAAGTAAAACGAAGGTTGGCTCCGTGGGGTCGCCCACGTAGCCATGAATCGGCGTCCATCGCCGACTTTCCTTCTGGCTGCACTCGACGCAAAGACACGGTTCCATCGCCCGTCCCAACACAACCCTGCGAGTCCACAACGCCAATCGCCAGCGCACTGTCTGACGGCCCAAGATCTACCTCGAGCACCCGTAACCGTTGACCATCAATTTCGGTGAAGGCACGCACGGCTCGCACTTGTCGGCGAATTTCTTCAGCGGTTCGTGACCAATCAATCTTCAATTCATCGCGTGAAATCTTTGCAGCGTGCGTGACTTCTCCCGATTGGGGCACGGGAGTTCCCAGCCCAGTCCGCAAGGTGCGCACGAGTAGTTCTGCGCCCGCGTCAGACAGTTCGGCAGTTAACGACATAGTGGTGGACGTGGGCGAGATGACAACTTCCTGCATTGCATACACCGCACCTGTATCGAGTGTGGCCTCAATGTCCATGATGCACACTCCAGTCTTTTCGTCGCCGGCCATGATGGCCCGCTCTACTGGCGCAGCACCACGCCACCGCGGCAGTAACGAAAAATGAATATTGATCATGGGAACAAGTTTGAGAACGGAAACAGGAATCAATCGGCCGAAGGCAACAACAACTCCTAGAAGATTTTCTGAAGCGTTGTCTGTGATCCACTCCAAGTCGTGACTGACGCTCAGTCCACGAGCGAGTGCAACTTCTTTTACCGGACTTGGTGACATTGCAGAGCCGCGACCACGCTTTGCATCTGGCTGTGTGACGACATGAACGATGGGGAAACCCTCGTTGAGCAATCGTTCAAGAACTGTGGCTGCCGCAACGGGAGTTCCAAGAAAAACGATGGACCGCTGCTGAGCTGCCATTAATTACTTCAACCCAATGTGGCGAGTCTCACCCGAATAGTTACCGCCATCGGCCAGCCGCTTGTATTCGCGCATCGCCTCTTCACGTTGTTCAGACGTCATACGGTCGAACATCAAGACACCGTTCAGATGGTCGAGTTCGTGTTGAAAAAGTCGAGCAAGAAGTTCATCTGCCTCGACTTGAATGGTGTTGCCGCCAAGGTCGACAGCTTCCAAAAGAACTTCCTTCGGACGCAACATTTCAACGTATAAACCGGGGATCGACAAACAGCCTTCGTCGTAGACCCACTCCCCGCTCGACTCAACGATGCGCGGGTTGATGAGAGTGATTGGCTCACCGTCGATGTCGTAAACAAAAATCTGCTTCTGTACACCGATTTGCGGGGCAGCAAGCCCGAGACCAGGCGCTTTGTACATTGCCTGCAACATGGCCTGAGTAAGACGGACGACTTTGCCATCGATGTTCTCAACTTGTTCAGCCACTGCCGTGAGAACAGGATCACCGTAGGTGCGAATGTCATAGCCCATAATCTGAAAGGCTACCTGCAGCATGAACACGCCATCAGACTCTCCCGCTGACTCGCACTATTTCACAGAGTCCCCCACCACTGCGTCGAAGCGACAGCAGTTCTCCGTTGTCGTCGCGGGCCGAGAACTCACGCTTGCCACGGATGCAGGCGTCTTCAGCCAGCATGGCCTCGACAAAGGAACTGCTGTCCTTCTTGATGTCATTCAACGAGAGAGTCCGTTAGTTCTTCCACCCGGGTCGCTCGTGTGTGACCTTGGATGCGGAACTGGAATTATCTCGTTGGCTCTTGCCATCACCTACCCAGAGTGCACCGTTCTCGCCGTTGATACGAACGAGCGTGCACGACAGTTGTGCGCAGAGAATGCACAAACGAACGGACTCACAAATGTGCAAGTTGTTCACCCTGACGAGGTTCAGAACAACACAGAACTTGGAGTGCTGTGGTCGAATCCGCCAATTCGAATTGGCAAAGATGCTTTGCATGCCTTGCTCATCACATGGCTATCGCGACTTACTTCAACGGGGCGTGCGCGATTGGTTGTCAGCAAAAACCTAGGAGCCGACTCCCTCAGCCAGTGGCTGACCACCCAGGGCTACCCCACCACCAAGATGGCCAGCAGCAAAGGTTTCAGGGTTCTAGATGTTCACCCGCATCAATAGCGAGTGGGATCTGCATGAACACGTAGGCGCGTTCCGTACCTTGCCCTGAACTGCGCAACGGCTTCTTGCAGTGCCTCGCGCGATTCTGACCTCAACACAAGATGATTGTTCATTGTTGCTACGTTCACTCCGTCGAGTAATTGAACATCGGTGAACGCTTCATCATCAGCCAGGGCTACAGACACAAGACGTGCAAAAGGTGGAAGTGAGAACGTACGACGTTGCTCTACGTCTCG
>JBIIJW010000109.1:0-5682 GCA_044233525.1 Ilumatobacteraceae bacterium
ACAAGGGCATTGTGAAATCCTTGAAGAATGTCTTGGCTTGGATCTGGAACATAGTGAATGGGCGTGTTGTAGCCACACAGAATCATTTCCACGCCTTGAAGCCCCATCTCTCGATAGGACTCTGGCCAACGACGATCATTGCAAATCATCATTCCCATTCGTCCACCAAAAGCAGGCCATACTCCGAAACCTTCCATTGATGGTTCGAAGTAATAGCGTTCAGCGTGCTGAAACGGTCTATCTGGTTCGTGATGTTCGTGTCCAGGAATATGCACCTTGCGATATTTCGCGACGACGCGACCATCTTTTTCCACCAGCACTTGTGTGTTGAAGCGATGACCGTCCTCAGTAATTTCGGCGTAGCCGAGACAAAAGCCGATTTGTAACTTCTTCGCTTCGTCGAACAGTGGTTGGGTTACAGGCGAGGGCATTGCGGTCTCGTACCAATGATCTGCCTCACCGATGTTGTCAATGAACCATCGTGGGAAGAATGTGGTGAGTGCCAGTTCGGGAAATACAACAAGGTCACAATCTGATTTGCTTGCTTGCCGCAAGAGGGCAATTAAGCGTGCGACAACCTGTTCTCTCGTGTGCTCTTTTTGTATCGGGCCAAGTTGGGCCGCCCCAACTGTGATGATTCGGCTCACGGTGTCTCCATGTCTGTGAGTTGAAGCATTGTGTGAAGCAATAGATTCGACCCTGCTTCCAAATCTTCATCGGACGTGTTTTCTGCTGGATTATGGCTGATACCAGCAATGCTCGGAACAAAAATCATGGCGCTTGGGCAGACGCGAGCCAGCATTTGTGCATCGTGTCCAGCACCGCTTGGGAGTCTCATCACCGAGTGACCTTGACTTATTGCTAGATCTTCGATGAGCTTGACAATGTTCTCGTCAAACTCCACCGGTTCGAAGCGGGCGAGTTGCCGACTGGTGATGACGACGCCTTCATCAACAGAAATTTGATCTAGAAAAGATTTAATTTCGCTTTCGGCTTGAAGAAGGAGTGCCTCATCCGTATTCCGAACATCAAGAGTCAGTGTTGCAGTGGATGGCACAACATTGATGAGATTCGGATGTAGGTCTATTTTTCCCACGGTGCACACTTGATGTCCTCCGTATCGAGAAGCAAGCTGCCTCAAAAAGACCGCTATGGCCGAGGCGACGTAAGCGGGATCGTGTCGAAGGTTCATGGGGGTAGTACCTGCATGATTTGATTGACCAGCAATTGTGACCTCTTGCCAACTGATGCCTTGCACCCCTGTAACGGCGCCAATTGTGAAGCCTTTTTGTTCAAGAACTGGACCTTGTTCAATGTGGAGTTCTACAAATGCATGAGGGGCTTGTGAGGGACACGGGGTTGCGCCGTTGTACCCAATGCGTTCTAATTCGTCACCAACGCGAGCACCATCTATCCCAATTGTGTCCAAGGCCTCTTCAACGCTCCACGCGCCAACAAAAACGAGCGAGCCGAACATGTCGGGCGCAAAGCGCGCACCTTCCTCGTTCGTAAAGAATGCAACCGCAAGTGGCCGCACAGGAGTGATGCCATTGTCTTGACACGTTTGGATGACTTCCAAACCCGCCAATACTCCGAGGTTTCCGTCGAATCGTCCGCCGGTTCGCACGGTATCGATGTGCGAACCCGTCATCACAGGTCTTCCTGTTCCAACATTCCACACACCAACGACATTGCCCACCACATCTATCGAGACATCAAGGTTCAAATCTGTCATCCACTGCACAACAAGGTCGCGTCCAAACTTGTCTTCGTCGGTGAGCGCAAGACGAGCGCATCCGCCACCTGGGATCTCGCCGATGGACGCCAGATCGGCAATTCGAGACTTCAGTCGTGCGTAGTTGACCCTCAAAGGTGTGTCGGTGCTGACTGGCATAGTCAAAGTGTACGAAATGTAAAAGGGAAAAGGCTGAATCAATGGGTTTCAGCGCCGCAATCCTCTTGGTGATGATTCGTGGACTCTAGGGTTGACGTGTCGGTGGAGGGGGAAATATGGACCGCAGCGTGCTGAAGAATCGCATGAATTCAGAGCTGGACCTCTTTGATTCCCTCCACCCAAAATCCAAAGAATTGGCGGGACAAGCGTCGTCTCGTCTTCTGTCTGGTGTTCCGATGCCATGGATGGTTCGATGGCCGGGAAGGTTTCCTGTCTTTTTCGACCATGCAGAAGGAGCATCCTTCACCGATGTCGACGGTCTTTCCTACGTTGATTTTTGCCTGGGCGATACCGGCGCCATGACCGGACATGGCCTTCCTCAGGTAGCGGAGGCCCTCCATCGCCGTGCCTTATCTGGCATTACAACCATGCTGCCGAGCGATGATGCAGTGTGGGTGGCCAACGAGCTCACGCGTCGGTTTGGCATGGCCAAGTGGCAGTTTGCAATGACCGCCACGGATGCAAATCGTTTTGTACTGCGTTTTTGCCGCCAGTTGACGCAACGACCCAAGATCGCCGTCATTGACTGGTGTTATCACGGAACTGTTGACGAGACATTGGCGGTCTTGGACGAAGTCGGAAATGTTGTGCCACGACCTGGTGCGTTAGGCCCCGCTTTTCATGTTCGCGACACCACGGTGGTGGTTCCCTTTAACGATTTAGAAGCACTCGATTATGCGTTGTCGCACGGCGACGTTGCGTGCTTGCTGATGGAGCCCGCACTCACCAATATCGGCATCGTGTTGCCAGATCCTGGATATTTAGACGGAGTTCGCGAGATAACGAGGCGTCACGGGGTTCTATTGATCATTGATGAAACCCATACCATTTGCGCCGGACCTGGAGGATGTACCAAGGCGTGGAACCTTGACCCCGATTTATTTGTAATAGGTAAGCCAATCGCTGGGGGAATGCCGGCAGCTGTTTACGGAATGAGTGCAAGTGTTGCGTCTCGCCTCGAGGCTGCAATGGCTATGGACGATGTAGATGTTTCTGGCGTCGGCGGAACCTTAACTGGAAACGCACTCGCCATGGCATCCATACGTGCCACGTTGTCTTCAACCCTTCAACAATCTGATTACGACAAAATGATTCCTCTGGCACAACGTTGGACTGATGGCGTTCGCGAGGCCTACACAACACGCAATTTTGATTGGCACGTTCAGCAGTTGGGCTGTCGCGCTGAGTATTGGTTCTGCCCACCTCCTCGCAACGGCCGCGACGCCGCCAACAGCATTGATCATGAGCTAGACGCTTATTTGCATTTGTTTTACATCAATCGCGGGATCCTGATGACGCCTTTTCACAACATGGCACTGATGTCCCCATCGCATACTGCAGACGATGTTGATTATCACACTCAAGTCTTTTCAGAGGCACTTGATTCACTGAGGCCCGTCTAGTGGAGGTGGGCGAAATTGTCTGGGTGGTTGCAGTTGTTGCAATTTCGTCGCTGGCACAATCTCTGGCTGGTTTTGGATTTGGTCTGCTTGCCGTGCCATTGATGACGCTTGTGGTTGCACCACATCAAGCCGTCATTGTCGCCACCATGATCGGCGCGGTCTCAACAACCTTGCAAGCAGTATTAGATCGTCGATTTTGTGATTGGTCTTTAGCGAAGCGACTTTCGATTGCGGCCTATGTTGGGATGCCTCTCGGACTTATTGTTTTTGTGGTTGTCTCTGAAACTGCAATGAGGTTTTCACTCGGGGTTGTAGTCCTGGTGGCCACCGTCGTCCTTGCACGAGGTTTTTCCTTTGTGGGTAATTCACGGTTCATGGATTTGCTGATGGGTGCCCTCAGTGGCGTCTTATCGACTTCTACGTCAACCAATGGTCCTCCGCTTGTCTTTTTGCTGCAAGCACGAGGAATTGAGCCACACATCTTCAGAGCAACCATCAACACAGTCTTTGCGTTATCAAACGTTGGCGCTTTAGCCTTATTCGCCTCGTCTGGCCAGATGGAAATCAACGGTGCCATCGCTGCACTCTGTGCGTTGCCATTTCTGTTTCTCTCTCTTCGCGTTGGATACGCATTACGTCCGCGGGTGAAGACGGAGCATTTCAGAAGGTTGGTTCTTGCAATGTTGTTGCTCTCGGGTCTCAGTGTGTTGTCATCTGCATTTATCTAGTTAGTCGTGTCCAAACATGGTCATCCAAGCCTCTTTTGTTTTTGGCTTAAACACATAATTGAACTGTTTCACCTCGCCCAATCGGGCAGCAGGTGGTTCTGAATATCTGTGACCTGGCAGAACAATTGTTTCGTCTGGTAGCGACGCGAGACGACTCAAGCTTTCATACATTTGTCCGACGTCTGACCCAGGTAAGTCAGTGCGTCCACATCCGTCGAGAAACAATGTGTCACCAGAGACAAGACAACCATTCACAAGAAAACATTGACTTCCAGGTGTATGACCCGGAGTATGAACGAGGACAATCTCAAGTTCTCCAACAGACACAACATCGCCTGATGCATGCGCTCGTAAATTATCTGACGACACACCGGTCGTCTTCTCGATCCACGGGACTTCATTTTCATTCACATGAATGGGAACATTGTGGTGTTCGAGCAGTCGGGATATTCCCTCGATGGAGTAGCCCATCATTGAACCGCCCACATGATCGGCGTGATAATGGCTTGCTAGAGCTCCCACTATCGTCATGTCGTCAGACTCCGCGATGGCGAGAATGTCGTCGACTGCATAAGCCGGGTCTACGACAACGCACTCTCCGGAGTCCCGATCGCCCAAAAGATAGGCAAAGTTCACCATCTGTCTCGCCATGGGGTCGGATTGAGCGAAATCCTGACCGCTTAGGAGTTGGCGAAAATAGAAACGATTGCTGACTTCGGTACTCACAACTAGCAGAATAGAACAATGGCTTCTGATGTGCGACTAAGCGCTGGCGACAAAGTACTTGTCGGTGCCTCGTTGGTGGAGGTGGATAACGAATTTGCCCAATCCATCGAGCCTGGTGATGTGGTGCTTGGGGTTGCAGCCTCTGGGGCACTAAAGAGAATCCCGCGGGCGACCAAAGAGTTGGTGTCAGAAGGTGTTCACAATGCGTTCGACGCGTTTAGTGCGTTGGCATCTTGCACCCCGAAGGACATCAATGTGTTCTTCGAATCGGCTGCAGAACTCTTGTCTTCCGACGCAGTGTTTGATCAGATTGCACAAGCCAACGCATCCGATGTTTCTGCTGCGCGCGGTCGTGGTCGATCTACGACTCGTCTTGTGTTGTCTTCCAAAATGAGATCAGACATGGTCTCTGCGTTTCGTATGTGGAGAGATCTTGATGTTGCCAGTGAACAGAAGATGTCAGAGGTGGTGCATGACGGGTGGATAGTTGAAGAATGGAAATCACCTCTAGGTGTCATTGGCTTTGTTTTTGAAGGACGCCCGAATGTTTTCGCTGATGCAACGGGCGTTCTGAAGAGTGGCAATACGGTTGTGTTTCGAATTGGGAGCGATGCGCTGTCAACGGCGCGTGTCATCATGCAAACCGTCATCAAACCCGCATTGCAGAGAGCTGGTTTGCCGGAGCATGCCGTTGTTTTGCTGGATTCACCTGAACATGCCGCCGGATGGGCATTGTTCTCAGATTCACGCCTCGCGCTAGCCGTAGCGCGGGGGTCGGGGAGTGCGGTGGCTGAGCTCGGTTCAATTGCGCAGCAGTCCGGAGTAGCGGTCAGCTTGCACGGAACTGGTGGGGCCTGGATGCTCGTTGGCG
>JBIIJW010000110.1:0-5666 GCA_044233525.1 Ilumatobacteraceae bacterium
AAGGCCGGGAAACTCCGCGATGATCGCCTTTAATGAATCGAGTTTCTCCGCAGTGAAACCCGCGGGCAGAGACAAGATGACTTCAGGAATTCGCTGATCGAGATTTTGTGGCACAACAATTCGCTGCGCACTAAAGCTTGCGGGATTGTCGTCTCGCTTATTCAAACGACCTGTCACCGTGACAACGATGTCGTTTGCCAATAAGTGACCAAACTCGGCAAGCACCTTTGAAAAGACAGTGACTTCGATACTGGCGTCCATGTCTTCCAAGATGAACGTGGCCATTTGATCGCCTCGCTTTGTAAAACGGCGATTCAAAGCTGACACCACTCCACCAATGGTGACCATGCCAGCTTCACGCGTCTCCAAATCACGAATGGTGCTTGTTGTGAGACGACGAAGAGCAATTTCAACCCCACGCAAAGGATGGTCCGAGATGTACAGACCAATCATGTCTTTTTCATGTCGGAGTTGGTCGCCCTTTGAGAACTGAACGTCAGGGATTGCGATTTCAGAAGACCACCCGCTGTTGTCGGCATCATCGAGTTCGCCAAACAGCGACATCACACCTTTTTCTTCTTCACGGCGCTTTGCAACTGCATCGTCAATGATTGATTCGTACGCCATGAGCAATCCACGACGGGGATGCCCAAGGGAATCGAACGCACCGGCCTTAATTAAGGATTCAACAGCACGCTTATTGAGTGCCTGTTCTGGGACACGTCGAGCAAAGTCGTGGAAGGATTCAAATAATCCGTTTTTGTCGCGCTCTTGCGTGATGAGCGCCACGAGACCTTCACCAACATTTCGTACCGCGGATAACGCAAACACAATTCGCCGTTCGGTGTCGTTACTGATAGCTTCGAACTCTGAACGACCCGCATTCACATCTGGAGTGGACACCGTTATTCCCATGGCGCGACAGTCGGCAAGGTGCACCGCTGCTTTTTCGTAGTTGCCCTTTACCGAGGACAACAAACACGCCGAGTATTCCACGGGGAAATGCGCCTTTAAATAAGCCGTTTGGTACGAGATGAGCCCGTATCCGAAGGTGTGGCTCTTGTTGAATGCATAGTCCGCAAATTTTCGAATGACGGCGAACAACGATTCGCCGAGTTCTCGCCCATAGCCAGTTTGCTCGCACCCTTCAACGAAGACAGATTCCTCTTTCTCCATTGCAACAGGGTCTTTCTTGCCGCATGCTTTGCGCAAGTTGTCGGCCTGAGCCAAGGTGTATCCCGCAAAACGTTGCGCCACGCGCATCATGCTCTCTTGGTACACCATGAGACCAAAAGTGTCGTGCAACAACTCTCGAGCTTCAGGATGGAAGTATTCAGGCGTCTTACGATTGTTCTTGTAGTCGGCGTAGTCGTTGTGCATGTTGGCACTCATGGGGCCAGGGCGATACAGGGCAAGCACAGCACTGACGTCTTCAAACGACGTTGGGCGCATTGATTTCAACAAGGCACGCATTGGCGGGGATTCAAGCTGGAAAATTCCGATGGTGTCGCCTCGGCCGAGTAACTCAAATGTTGCCTGATCATCGAGAGCAACTGAGTCGATATCGAACTCTGCGTCTCTCTGACGACGGATCATCTCCACCGTGTCGGTGATGACGTCGAGGTTTCGAAGACCAAGGAAGTCCATCTTGAGAAGGCCAAGCTCTTCAACAGCATGCATTTCATACTGTGTGACGATGGGGGCATCCTCCGCCTTGAGATCACCAGAGGGCTTGCGCTGAATGGGTAGGTACTCCATGAGTGGCTCTGGCGTAATCACAACCGCAGCAGCATGAATGCCGTCGGAGCGTTTCAAACCTTCAAGACCACGCGCAACATCGACAACTTTTGCCGCCACTTCATCACGTTCGACAAGGTCGCGTAAGGCTTGAGCTTCTCGATATCCGTCGGCGTGTTTCTCGTCGAATTCAAGACAGGCAGCCAAAGGCGTGTCACGACCCTGGATGAGCGGTGGCATCAACTTGGCGATGCTGTCCCCCACTGCATATTCATGACCCAAAACACGTGCCGCATCGCGAACTGCATTTCGCGCCTTAATGGTGGCAAAAGTGACAATTTGTGCAACATGATCGCGACCATATTTCTCTGCCGCATAGCGAATCATGTGGTCGCGATAGCGAGAGTCGAAGTCCATGTCGATGTCGGGCATGCTGACACGCGAAGGATTGAGAAACCGCTCGAACAGCAAGTCGTATTTCAGTGGGTCTAGTTCTGTGATGCGCAAGCAATATGCCACAGCGCAACCTGCTGCAGAACCACGGCCCGGACCAACCCGAATACCTGAATCTTTTGCGTGCTTGATGAGGTCCCACACAATCAAGAAGTAGGAAGCAAAGCCCATCTGCTTGATGACTCCAAGTTCGAAAGAGACACGCTCGACAACCTCTGGAGGAAGATCGCTTCCCCACCGCATTTGAGCGCCTTGCCACGTGAGGTGTTCGAGATACTTCTCGTCGTTTTCAAATTCAGGCGGAACACCAAAGACCGGTAGTCGATATGTGCCGAGTTCAATGTTGACATTGGCGCGTTCGGCGATCCATAACGTGTTGTCGCAGCTTGATGGAAGTTCGCGCCAGAGATAGCGCATCTCTTCTGCAGATTTGAGATAGTGCTCGTTGCCTTCGAATCGGAATCGATCTTGGTCGCGCATGAGCGCTCCGGTTTGCACACAGAGCAGAGCATCGTGTGCCTCGTGGTCCGACTGATTGACGTAGTGAGAATCGTTGGTCGCGAGAAGCGGTGCGCCAATCTTTTGTGCAATCTCCACCAATTTTGGATTCGTTCGTAATTGGTCGGCTATTCCATGATTTTGTAATTCAACGAACAGGTTGTCTTTGCCGAAAATTTCCTGCAAACGGCCTGCTTTTTGAATAGCAGACTTTTCATCTCCATTGAGCAGGGACTGCAGCACATGACCGCCAAGACACCCGGTGGTGGCAATGAGACCCTTTGAGTGGCGCTCGAGGAGTTCCCAGTCGATTCGTGGCTTGTAGTGATACCCCTCGAGGAAGGCATAACTAGAGAGTTTGATGAGATTGCTGTATCCCTCGTTGTTCTCTGCCAACAGTGTGAGGTGGTAATACTGCTTTCGGCCACCCTCATCTGAGCCGCCGTTGTCGTCTAGCTTTCCGCGGCGGGCGATTCGCTCGGAGCGATGATCGTGAGCCATGTAGGCCTCGGTGCCGATGATGGGTTTGATTCCCTGCTTGCGACATTCTTTGTAGAAGTCAATGACGCCGTACATGTTGCCGTGATCGGTAATACCCAAAGCGGGCTGACCATCTTCAACGGCCTTTGCCACCAACTCGTCGAGTCTGGCTGCACCATCGAGCATGGAGAACTCAGTGTGCACATGGAGATGCGTAAACGACGACGACAACACATTCTCCTTCCACAATCACATCCGACATTGGTGCGAGAGCCAAAATTAGCAGTCCGCTGTGTCGCTCACCTTGGTGCCTGAGCGAGAATTAGAGATACGTTCCGCCGGGCCCTCCGGCACCTGGGCCAGTGGGAGGAATTTGACGCATTTGCTCAATTTGCTGACGTGCAGCAAGTTGCTGGGCAAACAGCGTGGCCTGAATTCCGTGAAATAAACCTTCAAGCCAGCCCACGAGTTGTGCTTTCGCCACGCGCAGTTCACCATCGCTTGGCACTTCACCATCTTTAAACGGCAAAGCAAGAATGTGCAGTTCTTCGGCTAAGTCAGGCGACAAGGCAGTGGAGATTTCAACAATGGACCGTTCATAGATTTCAGCGAGGCGTTCTCTGCTTGCTTCATCTAGTTGTGTTCCGCGAACTTCTTCCAACAACTGGCGCACCATTGAGCCGATGCGCATCACTTTTGCTGGCTCTGTCACACTCTCTATTGAAGAGATCTCTGTGTCCACTGATGGGACTGAGTCGACAACTTCAGCACCAGTGACAACATGGGGGGTGTCGTTGTTTTGAGTCACGTCTCTAGTCTGCCAAACCCGTGAGCCTTTATTGCATCTGCTCTATGTGGCGTATGCCAGTAGCGGGACCAACATTTCATCGGCCGTCAAAGAACCATGTCGACACACCAAATCAAACGCGCCACCATCGAGTGGTTCTTCAAAGCTCACATTTGCATGCGCAACAAGTGCAATATCGCCCATCCGTCGCGCAACTGGATCGGAGACTCGGGGCCCAAACCACTGCTCGTCCAAGACCTGTTCTTTCGTGACGACCCATGCAATATCGGCATACTCTTGCGCAGCGTCGCGTAACGCACCTTCTCGACCACGAAGCGCATGCATCCATCGGAATCGTCCTTCACCTGACTGGCGAGCAACGTGAGACATCACAGAAGCTGAGGGAATGACAGTGTTGTCTCCGACGTGTACTTGTCCGTGGTCTGCTGTCACCAACAACACGGTGTCTGATGGAAGCACCGACACAATGTCTGCCACAAGACGGTCGGCATGCTGCAACTCTGCGTTGTAGTAGTCACCGAATCCACGTTCATGCGCAATCTTGTCGACACCGTCGTAATAGGCATAGACGAACTGTTCTCCTGCATCTAACGCGGTTCGAATCAGCACAGGAATACTGCTTGATGATCGCCACCCCATGTGCTTC
The DNA here is from genome assembly GCA_044233525.1 of Ilumatobacteraceae bacterium. Classification (GTDB taxonomy): domain Bacteria; phylum Actinomycetota; class Acidimicrobiia; order Acidimicrobiales; family Ilumatobacteraceae; genus UBA2093. The sequence goes on from JBIIJW010000110.1 coordinate 4,623, forward strand.
ACACCGTTGAGATGCGCTTGAGTAAAACCGGAACCTTCAAGTTCGGCTTTACTCAACACGGGAACACTTAATCCGAGAAACGGCGGACACGGTTGCGTTGTTTCGGGAGGAAACGTGCGACGAAGGTCGCCGTTTTCGTCGCCCCAACGCAACACGTTCATCACCGTGGCCCCCATGTCCACTCGATAGCCAATGAGTCCGTGCTCGCCTGGCGACAATCCCGTCACTAAAGAAGTCAACGCCGTCGCAGTTGTGGATGGCGCAATTGAGGTAATTGACCCACCAGAGAATCCAGACAATGTCGGCGTCTGTGCGGCGTGGGACTGTAATTGATTCCAACCCAAGCCATCTAAGAGCAACAAAACGATGCGGGACGCACCGGCCACTTGTGGCGGCATCCACGACGGAGTTGTCTTCAGACCGCCCGGGGCGCACAACAGCGGGATGATATTTGAAAGGCATCCCCCGGAATATTGGGGCAAGACGGGGGTAGGAACACTCACACCCCTAGTTCACCACCTACGATGGCTCTGTGCGAGTTTCTACGCGAGGAGATTATGCCTGTCGGGCACTGCTGTCGCTGGCTCTGCACGCGGACTCGTCGGGCCCCACATCAGTGCGTGACATCGCCGATCGCACCGGTTTGCCACAGCCGTACCTTGAACAGATCCTGTTGGCCCTGAAAGGCGCGGGGCTCGTGAAGTCAAAACGCGGTGTCGGTGGCGGGTACGTCCTTGCCAAGGCCCCCTGCGACATCCGTCTGTCTGAGATTATTTCGGCCGTCGACGGCCCCATCACGGTTGGCGATTTCGGACAACCTCACCAGGACGGCTCGTGCGACCACGAGGGGCAATGTGTTCTTCTCGCTATTTGGGATGTTGCTGGGCAACACATGCGCGAACATCTCGAGGCCTACACGCTTGCGTCAATCGCCTCTGCTGCCACTGGCTCTGGACCATGGCCGAAAGCCGACCCGCACCACCATCACTGACGCGCGTCAGGCTCGTACGTTGAACAACGCGCAATAACGCGAACCATGTCGTC
>JBIIJW010000111.1:0-5661 GCA_044233525.1 Ilumatobacteraceae bacterium
GAAACGATTTCGAAAGTTTCAACACTTGTGCGTACACCGGGTGTTTGGGATTTAGCTTGAAAAACTTGTACCCACCATCTTGAAAGACGTCCACAATCTCAGTGGCTGTGTAGTAATTCAGTACAACTCGCACCTCGCTTCTTGATCGACCGCAGTTTCGTGCAATTGCTGTCGCAGTTTGAAAATGTTGTTCGCTGCATAGTTCACGCAGAACATCGGCTTCAACGCCGCGAATCAAGTTTGCGAATGGATTGGTTGAGTTGATTGGCATGGACACGATGTGTTCGGCGGTCAATTGCTGGCGGAGAATCAAAACCGATCAATGTGTCGGAATCCCGCCAGTCGCGAACTGAATGGCCATTCACAAACGTGACGCCATCCCAACATGTTTCGCATCCTTTCCCCGCATGACGGCATGCCGTCAGGGCGTCAGGGCGTCAGGGTGGAATGGCGGTATGCCGTCACGGCGTCATGCGGGAATTCAGTGGCAAACGTGGTGCTTTACCGACAGGTTCTGTTTTGTTCTCCTCCTCCGGCACTGTTGGGATGCCGTCAGGAGTGGTCTTTGGGGAACAAAACCACCAATCAGTCGTTCAGTGCAAGTCGAATGTCGGCCACAACTGCCGCATGATCACTTGGCTGCACGCCGCCGACAGGCTCCAAACCAGTGAGCCAAATATGCGAAGGGTTTCCAATGGGCCGTGGACGCGGCCACGACACAAACAGATAATCAAGTCGTCGATTCGGCCAGGCGGAATCTTCGATGTACGAGTTATCGCGACGCCACGTAAACCCATCTCCCTCGCCTGCAATCTCCCACAAGTCGGTGAACACCAAGCCTTCGACAGCTGGCTCACGTCGACCGGTCAACATTCGAATCTCGTCCGAATCGTGAACCGCATTGAAATCGCCACCCATCAAGACTGGCAATTCATTGTCAGGATCAATGCGCAACTGATCAACAATCCCGCTCAATGCTTCACATTGCGCCGAACGCGTAGCCGACGCATCAAAGCGATGATCCAAATGCGTACACACCGTCCACACGCGTCCGTACGGCGAATCAAGAAGCGCAACAACTGCACGCCGGTAACTTGGCGCACCGGTCACGTCTGGCAGACGATGCACCTCCCACGACACGATTGGCCATCGCGACAAGATCGCATTACCCAAACTGACACCATCGTCGTACCACGGACCTTCTGTACGTGCCACAAACATGTTCAACTCATCTGCAAGCCACTGCGCTTGGTCTAATCCACCTTCTTGCGCCCACACCTCTTGCAGAAAAACAATGTCAGCGTCGGCATCTTGCAACACCGACAAAATCGCGGACTGACGCTCACGCCACGGGCCAAATTGCCACCAGAGATTCCAGGTGAGTACTCGCGCCTCCATGACCACACGGTACCCCGAACGACACGCGAGCAGGCCCTATTGCGTGGCCAAACTCGCCCGAAACTCTCCATCAACAATCAGAGCAACAACATCGGGCGAGGGTTCGCTGAGCCGTTCAATGGTGACCCCGTGAATCTCTCCCGTAAATCGATAGACGTGCGGATAATCCCCCACGGCAGCGCCTGTGTCCATGCCGACATCAAAGGTCTCGCCACTCATCGAGAACACAACCGGCACCGAACGCTCTACATGCACGTGCCCCACTACAACGTCGTCCACCAACATCACTGAATGGCCACCACCGCCAAATCCACCGTCATACGCATGGTTAATCACCACCGAGTGGCGACCAGGAATCAACGAAACAGATGAGGTGGCAACAAAATGGTCATGACCCATCCAGTTGTAGTGATACGTGGGTCGACCATCGGCACCCACATACAACGTCCATCCCGCCATATTGCCGCCTTGGCACACAATGACTCCTTCACATCCGCCAGCAGGAACAGTGATATCTGCAGTAATCATGAATGAACAGTTCTTCACACTCACGACCGACATCTCGGGCATCCGAATGTGATCGGTGGTGTATGTCATTTTCTTCGCACCATTCAAACTGGTGGGAGGAACGACCGTCATTCCAAGAGTTGAACCTGGCTCACGCAATGGATACACATTGTTGCGACGCGCCTCTACATCAAACACCTCGCGCAACTGCGACAACTTCTCTGGATACGCAGCAGATAAATCAACACCTTGTGAGAAGTCTTCTGCAATGTTGTACAGCTCCCACTTTTCTTGCGGTCCATCAAATGGCACCATGCCGAATCGATTCCAAGGAACTCGCCCATGGAAACACGAGGCCATCCACCCCTCGTGATAAATCGCACGATTCCCAAACATTTCGAAATACTGCGTGGTGCGCGCACTTGGTCCATCTGCACCATCAAATGCATACGTCATGGACACGCCATCAACGGGTATCTGTTCCAGCCCGTTCACCACAGACGGAATCTCAACACCGGCAGCCGCCAACAACGTAGGCATCACGTCAACAACATGATGGAACTGCGTACGCAACCCACCAGCATCTCTAATACGCGCAGGCCACGACACCGCCATTGCATTTCGAGTTCCACCAAAATGTGACGCCACTTGCTTCATCCACTGGAAGGGAGAATCAAGCGCCCAGGCCCACGCCAAGTTGTAATGGTTCTCGCATCGTGCGGTACCAAAGTCGTCCATATGGTCCAACAACCACTCTGGATCTTCGGGAATCCCGTTCTGGAAAGATGGCGCACTCCACGCACCGTGAATGGTTCCTTCTGCAGACGCGCCATTGTCACCGGTGATGTACATCACCAATGTGTTGTCGCTCTCCCCCATGGCATCCAGTGCATCCAACACACGACCAATTTGTGCATCAGTGTGCGCCATGAACCCAGCAAAGACTTCCATCAATCGCGATGCAACGGGCTTGTAACGATCGGGGTACGACTCCCACGATGGAACTTCATCTGGTCGTGGCGTCAAATGTGTTCCCGCAGGAATCACTCCAAGCGCCAACTGACGTTCATAAATCTCACGACGAAGTTCATCCCAGCCTTGGTCAAACTGGCCTTTGAATTTTTCAATCCACTCAGGTGCAACATGATGCGGACAATGCATGGCACCGGTTGCGATGTACGTAAAGAACGGCCGATTTGGTTGCGATGCCTTCTGCACACGCATCCATGAAATTGCTTTATCAACAATGTCTTCGCTCATGTGATAGTCATCGCGACCTTCATACGGCATCACTGGCGTGGTCTGATCAAAGATGGGCGGTTCCCATTGCGAGGCTTCTGCATTCAAGATTCCGTAGAAGCGCTCGAAACCAAGTCCCATTGGCCAACGATCAAACGGACCGGCAAGTGTTTGTTCCCACATCGGCGCCAGATGCCATTTGCCAAATGCTCCGGTGGAATACCCCGACTGCTTCAAAATCTCAGCAACACTCGCCGCTTCTTTCGGAATGATGCTGTCGTATCCAGGAAACACATTTGCACCCTCTGGAATTCCGCCCATGTGCACCGTGTGGTGATTTCGTCCCGTCAACATTGCTGCGCGCGTGGGCGAACACAATGCGGTGGTGTGGAACTGATTGAATCGCAAACCTTGCGCCGCCACACGATCAAGAGCAGGCGTTGGAACCGGGCCACCGAATGTCCCACATGTTCCGAAACCAACATCATCCAACAACACCAACACAATGTTGGGCGCTCCTGCCGGAGCTTTTGTGATCTCTAATGGCGCGGGAGTGGAATCTGGAACGGTGTATCCCTGCACTCCCTCAAACGGCTGTGTCCCGCGTGGCAGTGACGACGCCATCTCAGCCTGCCAAGCCCTTGTTCTCAATTGCTCGGCGAACCTGATTCACCACGGCAACATCGCCAGAGACTGCAATTGCACCAGCAGACTCTTCTGCACTCCAGGTTGTACGACCCGTCAATATGGCCACGAAGGTCTCGCGTGACATGCGCACCACTGTTGTTGCGCCCCAACCATCCGTGGGAACCGCAACCGCATTGCGCACATGAAGGCCAGCAGTTTCATCGCCAATCACAAATGCAATGTGGTGGTTCACACCTTCCACCACAGCTGGGTCTAACAACACGCGCAACGTGTGCACCAAATTCACAGCAGACACATCGCCAACAAACTTCGGATTAAAGCCGTGCTGCATAAAGCGATCCATCGGGAATGACCCATCGAGATGTCGCGCACGAGTAATGGCCCAGTTGCGAATATTCGCAGCTGGTGTGCGTTCTGCAATCACACGCAAACACGATGCCAACAATCCACGATCCTCAGGCGTTGCACCCTCGGACCGTACGAGCCATGTAGCCATCTCCGTTGCCCAGCGAACATCATTTGCAGCAAGTGCATCGGCGACCTGGCCGCGCACCACGTCTCGCCCACCAAAGCCTGCAATCAGTTTGGGATAACGAGACTCCGGAGCATCGGGGAACAACTTCTCTTCATTGCCATCGAACCACCCGCGCAGACCCATGAAGATCTGTCGCACATGGTGTTCGCCAACGCCGTATCGCTCACTGGTCAAGTAATCCACGTCGTACAAACTGGGCAACGAGATACGAGTAGCGATTTCATCGGCAGTCCACCCTTTGTTGATGCCGCGCACCGTTTGATCCCACAAGAACTGAATGGAGTCGCGATAACGAGTGGCCTTCTCTCGAATGTTGTCTTTCCCAACAAGCGGAGGACCGTGTGTTGCAACGAGATATTCAGGCGACCACTTGATGATGTTGTCGATTCCAGGAATCAGAACACGCGGATCGCGGTACTCCTCACCACGAATCGCAAACACGTTGAACAACACTGGCCACACCGAGTTATGAACACATGTGCCAATGGTGGGGAAATAGAAGTTGATGGAGTCATCGGAGTCACTGGGCGAGTACTTGTATTGCACGGGAAGCCCAGCAATTGTCAACGACCCACTGTCCCCCAACTCCTCCGTCACGGGAATATGTCCCGGCGTAAACGGTGCGTGCGCTGGGTTTTTGTAGAAGAACCCCAGACCAACATTGACCGTTGCGTCGGGGCCTTCCGTTGGCATCACGATGGCGAACTGTTCCACCAATCCGCGCGAGTACGCAGGCGAGATTTCACCGAGTGTTCGTGCTTTGTTGAACGAAATCTTTTCATGCCCATAGATAGGAAGTGGCGTGGCGTGATTTCCTTCTTCCAGAATCGCCTTGGTGCCTTCCACATAGTGGAAGTGGGTGTAGATGACAGCGGCAATCGGCGCATCGGTGATGTCGCGCAATTGACGCAGTGCCGCACGCATCTCTTCAATAGATTCGCCCGTGTCAACCGCGATGATTCCCTCAGGGGCATCAATGAACGTTTGGTTTGACAGGCCATTGCCAACAAAGCACCACACGCCTCCGCGGACCTCATAAAACTCGCTACGAATCACGTCGCTTTGTGTTGCGTGACCAGCATGTACACGCTGACCTCCTGGAGTTGTCACCACATTCACATCGGTGACATCAAAACTGCGTGTCATATCAAGTGCCTCGCTCTACGCCTAGGCACGCCAACCTACAACTCGGGGCGACTTTCACTGCCCTTGGGCGCTCTGACATTCAGTGCGACAAGAAAAAGCAGAAGACCCGGAGCACTCACCCCGGGCCTTCTTACGTTTTCAGTGTGCGACTACAAGCGCCGCGTTGGATCAGCTACAGCCGCTAGTGC
>JBIIJW010000003.1:0-21144 GCA_044233525.1 Ilumatobacteraceae bacterium
CGAAGTAGCCGCTGCGGTGTGGTGGGCTGGAGTCGCGCTAGGCGCCTTGAATCTCATTCCTTTGCTTCCTCTTGATGGTGGTGCGGTTGTTGGCGAAGTTGTTGAGCGAATCTTTCCTCAGAGGGGCCGTCGCTATGTCTTACAAGCAAGCTTCGGAATCACCGCCGTCGCTGCCGCTGCCAGCGTGATGTATGGGGCAATCGGATTAGTGCCGTTGTTTGTCTTCATGATGGTGATGCAATGGCAGCAATTGACATTGGCGCGTCAACTCAAGCGCGCTTTCGACCACTCTCTCTTGGTGTCAGATGGTGACTCGAAAATTGATGCAGCAGTACTCGGAGCCATGATTGACGTCAACCAATTCAACGAAGCATTGGCCTATGCCACAGACGCCTACTCAAAGTGTCCAGCATGCACCACTGCTTTCTCCGCCGCAGTTGCGGCGCACCATCTTCAACAATCCGACTTAAGTCGCGCATGGCTACGGACCGCAGAAATGTCTCAGATTTCAACAGGTGAGTTTGATCGACTACTTCGTCATTCACCAGACATGCAATCGGCATGGTCTCAGCCGTTACGCACCGCTTAGCAATTCACCAATCTGAGATCCACGCCCCACTCGAACCAACGCTCGCGAGAACCCGACAGATGTCACGGTTCCGGTGTCTTGTGGTGTTATTTCTATTCGTGAACCAACACCCACTCCGTCACGTGAGACCACTCGAAGATTCACGGGGGCATCGGCTCGACGAGAGTCCATTCTCTCTACCAATTCTTGGCCTGGGTAGCACCCCTTTGTGAAACTCACCGCGACGGAGACAACACCAGTTGTTGCGGGAATGTCTCCCACCAAGATGTCAACTCCAAGACGTGGCCAGCGCGCGTCCACTCGAAACATGTCGATGTGTCCTGGTTCGGTTTCCTCGCCCACCATCGGCGCATCTTTGGATGAGGTAACGACATCAACTGCGTCTGTGTCGCCCCATGCAACAAGTGCGCCCCCCGATACAACCCCCACTGACTCGAGTGCGCCTGTACCGCGCACAGAGCGAACAACCCAGTCACTCAAGGCCATCTCCACTTTTGAACGAAGAATGAATCGCTTGAGTCGAGTCACAACCGACTCACCGAATCCACGATCAACATCAAGGGTGAAGAATTCTTGTTCTTGATGCACAACCCGAACAAGCGAATGAACATGTCCTGTTGGTTCGAGCAACAAACTGTGCGCACTCTCCCCCACTTGGAGACGTGCAATGTCCTGAGCAAGTTGAGAATGAAGAAAAGCTTGTGCATCTGCGCCGCGAACATGAATGACATCTCGTTCACTATCTGTCCATACAACGGAGTGTGTCATGCCTTTGTTCCTGCTTCGCGACGCCGTTGCGTCATCCGTTCGGCCGCCGGGATTGTGGCCAAGAGTGCGCGCGCTTTGTTCTCGCATTCAAGATCTTCGTCGGCCGGGTCGCTGTCGGCCACGATTCCAGCTCCCGCTTGAAGGCTTGCAATGTTTGGACCAACAAACATTGTTCGAATTGCAATTGCGGTGTCAAGGTTGCCAGAGAAGTCCACATAACCAACAACGCCCGCATATGGTCCACGTTTCACAGGCTCGAGTTCATCAATGATTTCCATCGCCCGCACTTTTGGTGCCCCGCTAACAGTTCCAGCCGGCAAGGTGGCGCGCAAAACATCTATGGGCGATAGTCCGTGACGAACAGTGCCCGACACTTGCGATGTGAGGTGCATCACGTGGCTGTATCGCTCAAGCGTCATCAGCTCGTCCATCGTGACAGTTCCGTAGTCAGCAACTCGACCGACATCATTTCGAGCTAAATCCACCAACATGATGTGTTCGGCTACCTCTTTAGGGTTCTCGCGAAGTTCTGCAGCCATGCGGCGATCGTGTTCGTCGGTTGTTCCGCGTTTGCGTGTTCCAGCAATTGGACGAGAGATCACTCGGCCATTAATGACTTGTACCATCGGCTCTGGTGATCCGCCAACGATGGTGAGGTCGGGATGCTTCACGAAGTACATATAGGGGCTGGGGTTTACCTGCCGCAACACTCGATACACATCAAGTGGATCTGCTGTGAGGTCCACATCAAAGCGTTGTGACAGAACGACTTGGAAGATGTCACCAGCGCGGATGTATTCCTTGGCGGCTTCTACTGCGCTGCGGTACGTGCCATGCGGCATTGACGATCGAGTGTCGGGCAAGTTCTCGCCCGGAACCGGTGGCTCGACTGCAACGTATTCCAACGGACGCGACAAGTCGATAACAGATTGACGAACCCGAAGAACTGCCTCGTCATACGACGCCGCAATCTCTTCAGTTGATAAGTCGGCTACCGGAACACTTTCCAGCAGGTACACGCGTTGTCTCCAGTGATCAAACGCTGCAAGCGATCCGATGATGCTGATAGAGGCATCGGGTAATCCACGATCATCGTTTGGAACATTTGGGAGCGACTCGATCTCGCGAACAACGTCGTATCCGAGGTGCCCCATTAATCCGCCCTGCAACGGGGGCAAGTCGGGGAAAATTGGTGCGCGGTAGATGCGCAACAATTCATCCATTGCCGCAAGGATTCCTTGATCTAACGGAACCGACGAAGGAACATCGCCGGTTGTTGTGAGTCGTCCGTTTCGAAGCGTCAATGTTCCGCGTGGGCGACGCCCGACGAATGAGTAGCGGCTCCATCGCTCGCCGTGTTCAACCGACTCCAGCAAAAACCCATCATCATCGCCAACAAGTTTGATGTAGGCCGCAACAGGAGTCTCGAGGTCGGCGAGAATCTCTGTCCACACAGGCACCACTGTGTGTTCTTGAGCAAGGGCAATGAACTCCTCGCGGGTGGGACGAATGTCGGTGGTCACTGCTCGCTACCGAATGACCTGTAGAAGCACGAACGTTCCCCCGTGTGGCAGGCACCCTTTCCTTCTTGTTCAACAACAAACAACAAGGTGTCTCCATCGCAGTCGTAGTACGCCTCTCGGACGAATTGACGATCACCACTGGTGTCACCTTTACGCCAGAGCTCTTGGCGACTACGACTCCAGTACACCATTCGACCCTCGGCAAATGTCATGCCAAGTGACTCTTTGTTCATCCAGGCCATCATCAAAATGTCGCCTGTGTCCACACATTGCGCAATGGCAGGAACAAGTCCGTCACTGTTGTAGGTGACTGCTTCTAACTGGTCTTGCGTGGCAACGATGACCCGACCTTGCATCTCTTGCGCCATTAGATATACAACCCTGTTCCCACTTCAATTCGCGAAGCCGCCACGGCATGAATGTCGCGCTCGCGCAACATGATGTAATCAACGCCTTGTACTTCGACTTCGTAGCGATCCTCTGGACTAAACAACACTTGGTCCCCTGCCTCTGCCGCCCGTACGTTTGCACCAAGTGCAACCACTTCGGCCCACACCAATCGCTTACTGATCTGGGCCGTAGCGGGGATAAGAATTCCGCCCGAGGAGCGTCGTTCGCCCTCACTTTGAGGGATACGAACAAGCAAACGGTCGTTCAACATCTGGATGGGGAGTTTTTGTGTGTCGTCACTCACCTACAGCACGGTACCGTCTCCATCTGTGGCATTGGAAACCGTTTACCTAGAAACCATCGATGGCATCTCCATTGAGGCCGATGTCCTTCGAACCGACGCCAAGAAGGTGCGCGGAACGGTCATTATCGGCCATCCACACCCGCTCTACGGAGGCGACCGCCACAATCATGTTGTACAAGCGATGCAACGAGCTGCCTTCACCGTGGAATGCCATTCAATAGCCCCTGATTTTCGTGGCACCGGAATGTCTGGGGGTGAACACGATGACGGAGACGCCGAACGCCTCGACCTTATGGCGGCGTGCGAGTTGGCCGACATGATGGAACCAGACGGCCCCATTGTGATGTGTGGCTACTCATTCGGCTCAATTGTCGCCATGAACGTCACGCATCCCTTGATCGCTGGCTGGATTGCAATGGCTCCCCCGCTTCCCATGCTGTCGAATCATCCACTCTGCAGTCGCTACTCACAACCAAAAATCTTGTTAGCGCCTGAGCACGATCAGTTCACACGTCCCGATGCGCTCATTTCGCGCGTCTCTGATTGGAGCACAACGGACGTTCGTGTCATGCCACAGGTTGATCACAGCATTGCTGTTGGTAGCGAGACTTATTTTGCCGCGGCACTGCTTGAAGTGCTCGCAACGTTGTAGCCGTGTGCCCTAAACGGGACGAACTCTGATACCACGTTGCGACATGACGCTTTTTGCGTCGGCAATCGTGAACTCACCAAAGTGAAAAATAGAAGCTGCCAACACTCCAGTGGCACCACCTTTTTCAACTCCGTCTGCCAGATCGTTGAGATTTCCCACGCCGCCACTTGCAATCACAGGAACTGATACTTCGCGAGAAACAGCAGAGGTAAGCAGAAGGTCAAATCCGTCTCGAGTGCCATCGCGATCCATCGACGTCAACAAGATTTCTCCAGCACCCATACGAACAGCGGACATCGCCCATTCCACAGCATCTAAATCTGTCTCAGTACGCCCTCCATGCAAGAAAACTTTCCAACGATTCTCGGCGGCATTCCACTTTGCATCAATAGCGCACACCACACATTGCGCGCCGAATTCCGCGGCGATATCGGCAATTAACTCTGGCCGTTGGACAGCTGCGGTATTAACACTTACTTTGTCAGCACCAGCACGCAACATTGCTCGTGCATCCGATAATTGACGAATACCGCCACCAACAGTGAATGGAATGAAAACTTCTTCTGCCGTGCGGGAAACAACATCAATCATTGTGTCGCGACCATCTGACGACGCCGTAATGTCCAGGAACACCAATTCATCCGCGCCTTGCTGGTCGTAACGCGCCGCCAGCTCTACCGGATCGCCCGCATCGCGCAGATCAACAAAGTTCACGCCCTTCACAACGCGACCATTCGTCACATCAAGACAAGGAATAACGCGCGCGACGATGTCTGTTGTCATGACAGTTCCCGCACTGCTTCTGCCACTGTGAACTTGCCCTCGTAAATTGCCTTACCAACGATGACACCGTTCAAACCTGCCACCGCAGATAACTCCGCGAGGTGTGCAAGTGAGCCGACTCCACCGCTTGCAATCACAGGGATAGACGTTGATGCAGCAGCATCTGCAAGTCCGCGAATGTCGGGCCCTGTCAACATGCCGTCGCGCGAGATATCGGTGATCACAAACGCAGATGCCGAAGGAAACAACGGCAACAATGAGGCGACCGTTTGCCCCGATGACTCGGTCCAGCCATGTGTTGCTGCAATTCCATCTCGGTGATCAAGCCCCACCGCAACAGCAACGAGTTTTGCCACTGTCTCAACAAGAAGTGGGTTTGCCACAGCCGCCGAACCCATTACAACTCGAGCAACGCCGGCATTGCTCAATGCTTCAGCATCGGCAAGCGTTCGCACTCCTCCACCAACCTGGACCGAGGCACGTCCCGAGACCGCAGAAGCCACAGCCGCGATAATTGCGCGATTCACTGGCTCAGCACTACGCGCTGCATCAAGATCCACCATATGTACCCATGTGGCGCCCTGATCCACAAAAGACCTGGCGACGGCAACAGGATCGTCGCCATAGACAGTGCTGTCGTCATACTCACCCTGACGAAGACGTACGACTTTGCCGCCAAGCAAATCAATTGCGGGATACAAGATCATGGTGCTGCCGATCGGACAAAATTCTGCAAGAGTGCAAGACCCGAAGCAGCAGATTTCTCGGGGTGAAACTGAGTGGCACACACATTGCCCTTACGGAATGCCACGTTGAGCGTTGCCCCGTATTGCACCGTTGCCGCCACGTGCTCCTTATTAACTGGCACGCCGTGTAACGAATGCACGAAATACATCCAAGGATGTTCTCCGAGTCCATTAAACAACGAATCATTTGATGTGAGCTGTAACTGATTCCATTGCATCTGCGGACGCGGCACCGAATCAGGAATCCATGAAACAACACCTGGAATGATTCCAAGCCCAGCTGCGCTGGGGTCTTCATCGCTTGCGTCAAACAGCATTTGCATACCGACACAAATTCCTAGAAACGGCAGTCCACTATTGACAGCCCCATGCACAACACTCTCTAAACCGGCGTCTCGTAACGCGGACATGCATGCGCCAAATGCACCAACACCCGGCAACACCACAGCATCGGAATTCTCAGCAACAGATGAGTCACTTGTTAAGACCGCATCTGCCCCCACTCGCTCTAACGCTTTTTGCGCCGAACGAAGATTTCCAATTCCGTAATCAAGCACCGCAACGCGAGTGCGTGAACTCACGAAAGAACGCCTTTAGTTGAGGGCACTCCCGACGACTCGACTCGAACTGCATCACGAAGACAACGCGCCAACCCCTTAAAGGTGGCTTCAATGATGTGGTGAACATTTCGACCTGCCTTGAGATTGACATGCAATGTCATTGCAGCAGACGTTGCCAAAGACGACACTGCGTGCTCTGCAAGCGATGGGTCGAATGCGGGAGACCCAAGTGGCAGACATTCGGGAAGTTCAACATTCCACGCCACAAAAGGACGACCACTGAGATCGAGTGCAATTTCAACAAGTGCTTCATCTAGCGGAAAACTTCCACTGGCAAATCGACGAACACCGGCTTTATCCCCGAGTGCCGACCGCAACGCTTCGCCAACGCAAATAGCCACGTCTTCAACAGTGTGATGGGTATCGATATGGAGGTCACCCGTGGCCTGCACGGAGAGATTGAATCCGCCATGTCGTGCAAGCTGCTCCAACATGTGGTCATAGAACGGAATGCCAGTGCTGACTGACGCTTGTCCGGTTCCGTCAAGATCGATCGAAACCTCAATAGAGGTCTCTTTTGTCTGGCGGGAGATGTGGGCGGTACGAGCCATGTCTCTATTCTCGCCCTTATGGGGCCGAACACCCCGCATATTTACGAATTTCAGACTCTAAGAGAGCGCTTTAGTGATGGCCTGAAGGAAAAGAGAGTTTTCCTCTGGGGTGCCGACGGTGACCCGCAAGCAACCATCAAGGCGAGCCCACGAACTGCAGTCCCTCACCAATACCCCATCGTTCAGCAAGGCCTCCCACACCTGTTTGGCAGGACGCGACTGCGGACGGAACAACACAAAATTGGAGCCACTTGACCACACCTGAATGTTGTGAGCCGATAACTGCTCTTCTATTCGGGTGCGCTCTGACTTGATCAGCAACACCCGTTCTTCCATTTCCTTCGTAAACGACAAAGCAGCGATGGTGGCCGCCTGCTTAAACGAGTCGAGGTGATAGGGCAACACAGCAATATTCAACTGTTCAACCATCCACGTTGGCGCCACTACGTACCCAACGCGTAAAGCAGCCATGGACAATGTTTTCGAGAAGGTTCTCGTGACCGCTAGAGGGCGATTCTCTGCCACCAGGTCCATTGCAGACCAATCAGCAAACTCTGCGTAGGCCTCATCAACCACCACGATTCCCGTGGCTTGCTGCAACAGCACATCTAAGTTCTCGCGCGGTTCAACCAAACCAGTGGGATTGTTTGGATTACATAAAAACGTGACAGAAGGTTTGTTCTTCTGCATGACCCGCTCAATCTCGTGAACATCCAGTGTCATATCTGCACGGCGCTCGCCAACCACTACCTCTGCACCCGTGACGCGGGCAATTTGTGCATACATCTGATAGGTCGGTTCAAATGTTGCGACGGTGCGTCCGTGCCCCGCGTAGGTCAACAAAATCGTCTGGAGTACTTCATTGGATCCATTTGCAACAAACACCATGGAAGGGTCAACACCATGGCGCGCCGCGATGACATCACGAAGTTCTTCGGCCGAGCGATCTGGATAACGATTCCATTCAATTGATGAGACCACCTGCGACAGTGCCTCCACCCATCCGTCTGGCGGCGGGAACGGCGATTCATTCGTATTCAAACGAACAGGAACATCCACCTGAGGAGAGTGGTACCCAGCCATTGCCTGGATTTGTTCTCGCGGGGTAAACATGGTCACAGTCCCAAACTAATGCGCACCGAGAGAGTTAACGAGCGAGTTTCTCGGCGCGCACCAAAAGACGCTCCGCGGAAACCAATGCGCGTTCTGCTTCGTACATGGCACTGACGAGATCTTCGTGATTGGGGCCAACGGAATCCAGCAAACTGGCAATGCGCTGTCGGTATTGCCCAATGGCATCGGCTGCGGCACCAAGTTCTGCGCGGACGGTCTCTGTCATTTCAGCAACGCTACTTGATGTTGCTTTATTTCGTTTTTGACTTCGTCGGCATGAGCGACGATGGGCAAATGTCTTCGAACTCACAGATGTGACACTTCGGCTTTTTTGCGTCACAAACTCGACGCCCGTGCAAAATTAATCGGAGGCTGAATCTGCCCCATTCTTCTGGCGGCAAGAAAGCATTCAACACTTTCTCCACCTTGACAGGATCTTCTTCTGTGGTCAGCCCCAGCCTTCTCGAGAGTCGACCAACGTGTGTGTCCACTGCAAGACCCGGAAGATCGAACACCACGCTGCGCAAGACGTTCCCGGTCTTGCGGCCAACCCCAGGCAACGTGACGAGATCTTCTAATTCGTGCGGAATTTCTCCCCCGTACACCTCAACAACACGTGTTGCCATCCCGATGAGGTTCTTTGCTTTGCTTTGATAGAAGCCTGTTGACTTCACAATCGTTTCCAACTCGGTTGGATTCGCTTGCGACAACTTCAACGGCGTGGGGTATTTCTTGAACAAAGCGGGAGTCACCATGTTGACGCGAGCATCCGTGCACTGTGCAGACAAGATGGTGGCCGCAAGCAGTTCAAATGGATTGGAATGCGTTAATTCACACTCGGCACCTGGGTACAACTCAGCCAGACGTTCGGCAACAACCTTGGCTCGTCCTGCTGGAGTTCTCGGCTTTCCCATACCTCCGAAGGTACCCTGACTGCGTGCCATCACTGGAAGTCAAACGACATATGGATGCGGAAAGCATGGAAGAGGTCAGCACCCTCATCTCCGATGCGTGGCGCGCCGATGGTGCTCGACCTCTGAACGACCACTTGTGGCTCGATCTGCGTGAAGGCGGGCGTGAAGGGTTTGCAGGAATCATCGCTCGCGACGGAATCCACCCGCATCCCGTTGGCTACTGCCAAGTCTCCCGTGGCAATGAGTCCTGGTCTCTCGATGTCATCATTCATCCGCATCATCGATACGACTTTCACGAACTTGCACCAGATTTGCTGCGGGCAGCACTTGATGTCGTTGGCCACGAAGGTGGCGGTCACGTTCATTGGTGGGTCTTCGAGCCAAACAACACACACCGTCAACTCGCAGCCAGTGTGGGACTCCATCAAGGTCGACGGCTCATTCAGCTTCGCCGCCCGCTACCACTAGAGCCAGAACTTCTCAGCGAAATTGATGGATACTCATTTGACAATTTCGTTATTGGAAAAGACGAAGATGAATGGCTCAGTATTAACAACGCAGCTTTTGAACATCACCCAGAACAAGGCGGATGGACATTAGACACCATTCGCTCTCGCGAACAAGAGCCGTGGTTTGATGCTGCTGGATTCATCGTTCATCGAAGTCATCACGAAATGACATCGTTTTGCTGGACAAAGGTACACAGCGATACAGACCCAAAACTTGGCGAGATTTATGTCATCGCCGTCCACCCCAAGCACGCTGGCCACGGACTCGGACGCAAAATAGCAATCGCTGGACTCAGCCGAATTGCACATCAAGAAGTTCCCGTTGCCATGCTCTATGTCGATTCCGACAACGACGCCGCCCTCTCGCTGTATTCCTCACTTGGATTTACACCACATCATGAGGAGCACGCCTTTATCGGCGACATTGCGTCTGTGGAGAGTTCCTCATGACATCGCTGTATCAACCAACACGCAATGAACTTTCAGAGATTCTGTCCGGCGAGCCTCGCTATCGACTCGATCAACTCTGGACTGGGCTCTACACACATTTTCAAAAACCACAAGACATCACCACACTGCCGGCTGGATTGCGCTCGCGCCTTGCTGATGAATTACCTGAATCATTGATTGAGGTAAAGCGCGCCGTCAGCGATAACGGCGACACTGTCAAATTCTTGTGGCATCTTCTCGATGGACTGCACCCCATTGAGACAGTGCTGATGTACTACGACACTCGCGCCACCGTTTGTGTCAGCACTCAGGCCGGATGCGCTATGGCCTGCGGCTTTTGCGCAACAGGGCAAGCAGGCTTTAATCGCCATCTGACCACTGGCGAGATTGTCGAGCAAGTTGTTCGTGCCGCCCGAGAAGCTTCACAGCACAACCGCAGAATCGACAACATCGTGTTCATGGGCATGGGCGAACCGCTCGCTAATGAACCTGCTGTCTGGGGTGCGGTGGAACGACTGCACGAAGACATCGGCATCTCTGCACGTCACCTCACCATCTCAACGGTGGGAATTGTTCCTGGCATCAAGACATTGGCCACTCGCCCACTACCGGTCAATCTGGCGGTGTCGCTTCATGCAGCGCGAAACGACCTACGAAATGAACTTGTCCCCATCAACACTCGCTATCCGCTTGAGATGCTCATCCAAGCATGTCGTGATTATCTCTATGAGAAGCGTCGTCGAGTCACTTTCGAATGGGCGCTCATCGATTCCGTGAACGACACCGACCAAGATGCGCGCGAGCTAGCAGATCTGTGCTTTGAACTCACACCAGCAGCACACGTGAATTTAATTCCTCTGAATCCCACGCCGGGCTGGCCAACAGTGGGCAGTTCACCTGCACGGGTGGCAGCATTCCAACGTTTACTGCGAGACCTTGGCGTGAATGCCACGACGCGCCAAAACCGTGGCACGGAAATTGCGGCCGCCTGCGGTCAGTTAGCCGCTGGCCAACCAGTGACAGTGACACCGAAGCCGCTTCGCACATAACGTCTATTGCATGTACTTCGGGTTTGACACCCGAACTTTGTTCTCCACCACTGGCGCTAATTCTTCGAGAAGATCTAACAGATTGTTATCGAATTCACCAGCACGAATTCGCAGAGATAAATCAGCATCGGAGTCTGCTAACAGCTTCCGTAAAACCCCCGCATGCACCTCATTGACTTCGTCTTGTGACTTCAACTCTCGAATCACAATGTCGAGTGAATTAATGGCAACCCGTGTGTGGAAACTGAGACGCCCTTCCACCGATGAAAGAACATCTCGTTCTAGCCACTCACGTACAGATTCAATAAGTTCTGCAGCAGTTGGGCGATCGTGTGCCGACATCAGGACAACTCCTCGCGCAACAAATGAAGAATGTCGTATTCGTTTTCACACACACGACGGCCAATGGCAGCAAGTTCGTGACTACGCGCCAAGCCACTCAAATGCGTATTCGCTTGCACGATGCACATAATTCCCCACTTTAAGGTCCCGAGAATTTCCCACCATCGAACAACTGAAAAGTCGGGCCTCACCCCACTGGCCTGTTCGTACGAGTCGAACAGTGCGTTGTACTCCCCTAACCCAGCCACGGGAAACTGGCCACCAAATCGCCATGCGCGAACACACAACCAGCCAAGGTCTTCCATTGGGTCACCAATATGGGCCAATTCCCAATCGAGGACAGCTGTCAAGCCTTCGCCACCAACCAAAACATTTCCCAGTCGAAAATCTCCGTGCACCAAGGACTGTGCCGTGGACGGTGGACGATGTTGCTCAAGCCAACGAAAAGCGATTTCAAAAACTGGATGTGGCTCGCCGAGGTCGTCTAACACTTTCCGATACATCGTCACTTGATCGCTAGATTCCAGTCCCGAGATAGAGGACATGTCAACGTGGTGAATCCGCGCAGCGGCATCGCCAAGTTGCTGCGGAAGACGTTGACGTGCTGTAGCAAATTCTTCGTCTCGTAAAATCTTGCGCGCAATAGTTTCGCCTTGTACTGCTCGAACAATCATGAAGGGCAAGTCAAGTTCTGTTGATGATGAGCCATCAACGATGACTTCCGGGACGGGAACCCCAGATGCGAATGCGGCAGCAAGAACAGCTGGCTCGCAACCCAATCCGTTTGGTCGCCCTGGCCTCACGCGCTGCAAGACAAACCCTTCGCCACCACATTCAAATCGCCATGTTTCCCGTGATGCCCCGCCCGTCAATCGCTGAAGCGATGTGATGTTGACATCACCCATGACACGCGAGATTCCCTCGGCGAGTTCATCGGGGTGTGTTGCGGGCATGCTCTACTTTGCCACGCCCACTACCGTGGAGACGATGCCCGCCTCTCCCGTCGCCACCCCTGTGATTGACGTGGTGCGCGTCTCTGTCCGGCGCGAAGCACGAACCACGGTGGACGATGTTTCGCTCTCCGTCTCGGCTGGAGAGCATTGGGTCATCCTTGGCCCAAACGGTTGCGGCAAAACCACATTGCTACAGACAATGTCGCTTTACCTTCACCCAAGTAGTGGCGACATCATCATCAACGGCCAACGTTTAGGAACATTCGATATTCGTCCCGTTCGGCCACGGCTGGCCTATGTCTCTGCCTCTCTCGCGTCTGAACTACGCACAGCACTCACTGCACACGAGGTAGTTCTTTCCGCCAAATACGGCGCACTCGAAGTGTGGTGGAACGAATACACACCAGACGATCACCGGAAAGCCGATGCATGTCTCAACGATTTATCAGTTGGGCATCTTGCATCTACCCCAATTGGTGTGTTGTCCTCGGGGGAACTTCAACGAGTTCTAATGGCGCGAGCGTTGATGTGCGATCCGCTTGCCATTTTGCTTGACGAACCCACTGCTCGCCTTGACCTCGGCGGTCGCGAACATGTGGTGCGCATTCTTGACGAGTTCTCACAACGTCATCCAGAGTTACCCACCGTGACTGTCACTCACCATGTTGATGAGATTCCAACATCAACCACACATTGCGCACTGATGAAAAACGGGCAACTGCTTGTGGCCGGACCACTTCATGGAACCTTGACCACTACCACACTCTCGAAGTGTTTTGGCATGCCTCTCGTCGTTGAGCGCAGACCGAATGGACGCCTTGGCGCCTACGCCCCGTGAACCGCTGCTGCTAATCCCGCCTTACCAGCATCAACTTGAGAGGCCAATACTCGGTCGAGCACGCCTGCTGTCCAGAGATTCCCGCCATACGACAGATCAATTGCAACTGTCGATCCAGATTCCGATGGCGCAATGGACACGCGCATGAGCCACGGCGAATGCTTGCGCCCGTCGTCTTCATCTCGTTCAAACACATACAGCGACTCTGATTGAACGGTTCGCCTCATTCGTAAACGCTTCGATCGCGCGAACACACCGACTTTTGCGCGGAGTTCAACATCCCACACGTCGGCACCACACTCGGTAGCCGAAAACACCAACGGCATCCATTCGGGATAGCGCGACAGATCGGCAACAAAAGGCCTCACTGTCTCAACATCAGCATTCAGTGCAACCGACGATGAGTACTTCACTCGTCAACCTTCTTACCGAATGCTCGACCGAGTAAGCGGCCAAACACGGGCTGGTCATTGTCGTCAACAGACTCGTCAGACGAGACCAAGCGTGGCGACCATGGAATTGCTTGCGTTTCATCTGGGTCGACCACTTTTGCCTTTTCGATTTCTTCAAGCTCAGCTTCGATGGTTTCAAACAATGAAGGACCGCTCTCTCGAATCTCGCGCTTCACCGACTTCTTTGCGGCTGGGTCACTTCGCGGTGTGCGCTTTTTCTCTGGCTCCCCGTCCACCACGCGGAACAGTTGTGGCACTGCTTGACGACGGTCGTCGAGTGTCCACCCGCGCGGGACAACAAGTGCATCTGCGTGACGGCGACACAGACGACCGGCGTGTTCGCGCTCCAAGATGGCGCGATTGTCAACCCAGACGGTGAGCGATGAGTTATCGATGCCATACGACACCTCTGCAGGCGCACCACATCCAGGTCTTTCACAAAGTTTGCGCACGGCTAGAAACTACTGCCGACAGGGAGACAACCGTTGAATGGTGCACGTGATGACTGGTGGGCACGACGGGACTCGAACCCATGACCCCCACGATGTGAACGTGGTGCTCTAACCAACTGAGCTACGCGCCCTGACAGGGACTGTCAGATTACCCACATTGGCTATGAACCCCTACGGTGCCTCAGACACCAACGAGATACACGCTCGCCCCATACCCTGGCGATCCAGATGCGACGCCATTGTTGCTGGACATGTCTGGTCGATGGCCACAAAGGCTTCAACAACACCATCGTGGGGGCCCGTGCACGACACTTCGACGGCGAATGATTCCCGATCAATTTGAACGCATGAGCCGTTCTGAAGGAGTTGGTCTGGCACACCCGGTGCTGCTGGCTTTGTAAACGCGTGAGCAACAAGGACCAAGAATGCGAGAACAGCTGCAACAACTAGAAGACCGCGCCACGGAAAACGCGGGGGTACCAGTTGTGGCGGTCGAGACATTCCTCTCACGCCATCCCTACTGGGCGGTACGGCAGAACCGTGCGAGGCAGACCCCACTCGTTGTGTGACGTCGTAGTCACGTCGCGACACGGGGTCTGAGAGCACTGACCACGCGTGATTCACTTCCGCCATTCGGATGGCATCTTCTTTCGAGGTGCCAGCAACATCTGGATGAAGGCGACGCGCTAACTCTCGGTAGGCCTCACGTAATTGCTCTGGAGATGCAGTTGATGAGACACCAAGAATTGCATACAAGTTTCGATTAGTAACCATTGCGAACGTCAACAAGACCGATGAGGGGAACATCTGCAATGTACCGCTTCACGTTCTCGGTAATGCGCTCTGACAGCAATGGGATGGCCATCTCAGGAGTGTTTCCAATATGCGGCGTAATGATGCAATTGTGCAGTGTCCATAAAGGATGACCCGGCGGTAAGGGCTCTGGGTTTGTGACGTCCAAGGCTGCACCGCCAATCACATTGTTTTGCAACGCCCACACCAAGTCATCGGTGACGATGTGCTTCCCCCGCGCCACGTTCACGATCCACGAATGAGGCTCCATGACCTCCAGTTCTGCTCGACCAATTAAGCCTTCGGTCTCAGGAGTGAGAGACAGAGCAAGGAACACCACATCGGCTCCTGTTAATGCATCGATGAGGTGTTCCACACCGACCACCGTGTCGGCGCCTTCAATGTGGTCCACCGTGCGGCGAACAACCGTGATTCTGCAGTGAAACGAACGCAATAAACGAATGAGCGACTCCGTAATTCCGCCGCCGCCCACGATGGTGACATGCGCGTTCAGCAAATTTCGGCCGACCGGAGGAGACCACTGTGATTGACGCGCATAGTCAGCAACATTGCGCAAGCCCGCCAATGCGAGAGCGACCGCGTGTTCTGCGACGGGCTCTGCATACACCCCTTTGCCGCAAGTCCAGATTCGATTCTCATCAATAATGCCGAGGAAATTTTCAATTCCTGCAAAGGGCAACTGCACCCACTTCACATGAGGATCATCTCGAAGTAGCGACCACAAGCCATCTGCATCTCGAGCAGTTGTCCAGATCACTGCATCGGCATCTGCCACATCGACAATTTCTGCGCCTCCTGCGCGAACTGCATCTCGTACCCATTCAGGAGATGAAGCGGGAGCGACTGCAATGTGCGCGCGCGAGGCCATGACTATCTGCGAGACGGTTTCTTGCCAGCCGCAAGCCGTTGCTTGCGTGACTCGAAAATGAGCCCACCCACCATGAGAGCGATGCTGCCAAACAACAACATTGACGCGAGAACATTCAGCTGAGGAGGAATAGCAACGCGTGATGCGCCAAAGACCTGCAATGGGAACGTGACCAAAGATCCAGCGTTGAAGAAAGTGATGATGAAGTCGTCAATTGACAACGCAAACGACAACAGCGCCGCGGCCAAGATGCCCGGGAGAATCAATGGAAATGTGACCTTCCAGAATGCTCGCTGCGGAGTTGCACCAAGATCCATCGCTGCCTGTTCAAGGGTCCAATCGAATCCGCGAATACGAGCTCGCAAAGTCACTGCAACAAAAGACACTTGGAACATGATGTGAGCAATGACAACGGTCATGAAGCCGCGCTCCACACCTCTGGCCAAGAACAGCGTTGCTAAGGATGAACCAAGGACAATCTCGGGCGAGGTCAGCGGCAGCACCAAGAAGAGATTGACGCCACCACTCCCCTTGAAGCGATAACGACTTAATGCAAGGGCAATCAAGGTGCCGAGAATGGTGGCGCACAATGTTGCGATGCCTGCCACCTGAAGACTGACCAAAAGTGCATCAGTGAACTCTGACTCTGAAAATGGGTTTGCCCAGTTATCGAGGGTAAATCCTTGCCACACAATGTTGTACTTGCCCTTGGGTTTGTTGAACGAGAACAACACAATGACCACAATTGGCGCAAACAAATAAACAAGGCCCAGGACGGCCGCAGAATTAATGAAACGACGGCCATTCTTCTGACGGGTACTCCTTGCCGTACTCATATCAAGTCATCGGTTCCCATGAATTTGGCGTACACCAAGACCGAACAAGTAATGACAGCCATCAACACAAATGACATTGCCGAAGCAAGCGGATAATTCAATTCACGAAGAAACTGATTCTGAATTGAGTTGCCCACCATGGTGGTGGTGGGACTTCCCAAAAACTGAGCGTTCACAAAGTCGCCTGCAGCGGGGATGAATACAAGCAAACTTCCTGCGAATACACCAGGCAATGACAGCGGCAACACCACTCTTCGAAATGCTCCACTTGCGGTGGTGTACAAATCCATTGCTGCGTCCATGAGACGAACATCGATCTTTTCCAAGCTCACGTACAACGGCAAAATCATGAAAGGCAAAAAGTTGTAGGTCAGCCCACCAATCACGGCGGCCGGGGTGTTGATGAGCCGTCCATTGTCCATGATGTTCAAGAACTCGAGAACACCATCTAGTTGCAATGTGGTCAACACAGAGACAACAGGACCACTATCGGCCAACAGGTTTTGCCACGCCAATGTACGAATGAGGTACGAGGTGAAGAAAGGAACCGCAACTAAGCCAAGCAAAATGGTTCGATACCGGCCACCGCGAAACGCAATGACGTAGGCCAATGGATACCCAATGATGAGAGTCAAAATTGTTGCTGTGGCGGCGTAGCCAAAACTGCGCGCAAACTGCGGACCAAAATCCGTGAGAGCGGTGGCGTAGTTACTGAATTCCCAACTGAAACTTGGCGAGAAATCAAACCGGCTCGTCTTGCTGGACAGCGACATTTGGAACATGGACCACAGCGGTGCCAAGAAGAACAAACTCAGCCACAAAATTCCAGGATTCAGTAGTCCGTATGGAGCAAGTGCACGACGCGTTTCAAGACCGCCAACGAAAGCAGTCCACACAATTGCCACCACGCTCACCAACATCACAGCAAGCGCTGCTAGTCGGATTGTGCCAGATACCCATCCTGCACCAATTGCGATAACGCCTGTAGCCAACGCAATCATGACACTTAGTCCCACCCATTCAGGACGAGACGTAAAGCGTGTCTGTGCGTGTGTCACCGGCGTTATCACCCAGGCGCGCTATGCGCCTGTGATTGATGCGAAGCGTTCGTCGAACTTGGCTTCTTCTTCTTCGGACAATGCGCCCCAGCTCTGTAGACGTGCAATTGTTGCTTCGTCTGGGAAGAGCAATTTGTCTTCAGCAAGCTTGGCTGCGTCGCCGCCCAACTTGACGAGTTCATCTTGAACACCCTTCACTGGCGAGATGTATTGCACCGATGCGGTGATACGAGCAGCATTTGCTGGGTCGTATACATAATCGAACCACTTCTCAACAGATGCGCCATTCTCGGATCCTGCAACCCACAACATGGTGTCGTACCAGCTCGTGCCACCTTCTTCTGGAACATAGAAGCGCACATCGGGATTGTCCTTTGACAATTGCAAAACGTCACCAGACCATGCGACACAAGCGGCAAAGTTTCCAGATGAAAGATCGTCGGTGTAGTCGTTACCCGTAAAGGCACGAATCTGGCCATCGGACTTGGCTTTTTCAATCCGATCGAAACCAACGGCAGCATCGTCGTAAGTCGAGATGTCTGACAACTTCTTACCCTCTCCCAGCAAGACGAGACCTAATGTGTCACGCATTTCTGTGAGCATGCCAATCTTGCCCTTGAACGCGGGATCGAAAATGTCTGCCACGCTCTTCAATTCACGACCAGTGGTCTTGATGTTGTACGCAATACCAGCGATACCTGTCTGCCATGGCATTTGATATTCGTTGTTTGCATCCCATGATGGATTTGCAAGGTCGTCACGAAGGTTTTTGCTGTTTGGAATATTGGCCATGTTGATTTTTTGAGCCCAGCCCAACTGAATCCAACGAGCAGCCATCCAGAATGTTGGAGCAACGATGTCTGGAGCGATCTTCTTTCCAGCGGAAAGACTTGGCTGGACTTTTGCGAAGTACTCGTTGTTGTCGTTGTATGCCTCGGTGTACTTGAAGTCGATTCCTGACGCTGCGGTAAATAACGCCACTGTTTCTTCATCGATGTACAACGGCCAGTTTTCAAACATCAGAGTCTTTGCGTCGCCGCCGCCACCATCGCTGCTGTCGCCACCACCACAGGCGGCCAGCAATGCTGGAAGTGACAATGCGCCAGCACCAACAATGCCGGAGCGAATCAGGAACTCGCGACGTGACAATGGATTGCCCTGTTGCGACATGTTTTTCTTCTTGATGGCCATTGTGTCCTCCCGAGGTCAGCCGTTGTTATAAACCTAGTGTGCAGTTTCGACGAGAGACGGCTAGAGAGCCGCCTCAACGTTGTCAATGTTCGTTGTTGTGGATCCCGCGTTTGCTGGCCACCCTGCAAGCAGATACGGCGCCGAGACATGCCACGACAGATTCAGAACATCACCCGAGGCTGGGGTGACCCGCTGTGGATCGACCGGGACCACCGCCGACACCTCGGTGCCATTGCCCAATCTGCCAACGATGCGCAGCGACGAGCCTTGATAGACCGTGTCCGTGACAGCAACCTGAAGGCTCCCCTCTGAACCAACAATCATTTGCTCGGGCCGAACCATGACTGTCACCTGGGCGCCAGCGGCTAAGTGAACGTTGTCGGCACTGTTGCCAGCGGACACAACAACTTGTGAACCGCCAACGAGGTCGACTCGTGTGCCCGATGCATCGGTTGATGCGATGGTTCCGGGAAGCAGGTTTGCCGAACCTATAAAGCCCGCAACAAAAAGAGATTCTGGGCGAGAGTAAATGTCGAACGGAGCTCCTACTTGCTCGACACGACCTTCGCTCATGACAGCAATTCGATCGCTCATGGTGAGAGCTTCACCTTGATCGTGAGTGACAAACACAAACGTGATTCCCACCTCACGCTGAATTCGCTTTAATTCAATCTGCATTGCTTCGCGAAGTTTGAGGTCGAGAGCGGCCAATGGTTCATCTAACAACAGTGCAGATGGGTAGTTCACCAGCGCGCGTGCAAGTGCGACACGCTGTTGTTGACCACCCGATAATTGCGCCGGTTTGCGATCTGCGAATTCTCCGAGACGCACAACGTCGAGCATGTCGTTAACACGTCGCTTAATTTCCGCTTCGTCCAATTTCTTACTACGAGGACCGAATGCAACATTGTCGAAGACCGACATGTGCGGAAACAATGCGTATTGCTGGAACACCGTGTTGACGTTGCGCTTGTGTGGCGGTACATCAGACACATCGACACCTTCAAGGATGATGCGACCTGAGGTGGGCTCTTCAAAGCCCGCAATCATTTTCAACGTGGTGGTTTTGCCACACCCGGACGGGCCCAACATGGCGAAGAACTCACCACGACCGATGGTGAAGTCGGCTTCATGGACAGCAACGAATGACCCATACTGCTTGCGAACTTTGTCTAGTTGCACAACGGAATCACCGGTGTCCATCCCACCTCCCTCAAGAACGACTTTGAGCGTAACACCCACGCCCGCAAGAACCCGATTTCACGTCAGCTATCGATGTTTGCCATCACGTGCTTGATACGCGTGTAGTCATCAAGGGCATATGCGGAGAGGTCCTTGCCGTATCCAGACTTTTTGTAACCCCCGTGTGGCATTTCGGCAACCAAAGGAATATGAGTGTTAATCCAGACGCAACCAAAGTCGAGGTGTTTCGCCATGCGCATGGCTTTGCCAAAGTCACGAGTCCAGACCGATGACGCAAGGCCATATTCAACTCCGTTGGCCCATCTCAACGCTTCGTCCTCATCGGAGAATCGCTGCACGGTAATGACTGGTCCGAAGATTTCGCTTTGAATCATCTCGTCCTCTTGACGCAAGTCTGCGACGACCGTGGGCTTGTAGAAGTACCCATTCGGCCCTTGTGATTCTCCACCAGTCACGATTCGCGCATGTGACGGAGCGCGCTCTACAAACCCTGCAACACGAGCCAACTGCTGTGCGTTGTTCAATGGTCCGTAAGCGGCATCGGCATTACTTGGAGCATCGGTAATTGTTGAACCAGCGTGTTCAGCGAGCGCTGCAACGAATTCTGAATACACCTTCGGCCCACACACAACACGTGTTGCCGCTGTGCAATCTTGGCCTGCATTGAAGAATCCGGCGGCTGAGATTCCAGCCGCGGCGGCCTCGACGTCTGCATCATCAAAGACAATCACTGGGGCTTTGCCGCCGAGTTCAAGGTGAACACGTTTGAGATTCTTGGCGGCCGCTTCTGCAACCTCCATACCTGCACGCACCGAACCGGTGATGGAAATCATTGATGGCGTGTCGTGCGACACCATCGCGCGACCTGATTCACGATCTCCACAAATGACATTCAAGACACCTGCTGGCAAGAACTCGGACGCGATCTCGGCGAGCAACAGTGTTGATGCTGGAGTGGTATCCGACGGCTTTAGTACCACTGTGTTACCTGCGGCAATTGCAGGAGCAAACTTCCATACCGCCATCATCATTGGATAATTCCATGGGGCTACTTGTGCGCACACACCTACAGGCTCACGTCGAATCATTGATGTCATGTTTGGCATGTATTCGGCCGTGGCTTTACCTTCCAGCATTCGCGCAGCACCAGCGAAGAAACGAATCTGATCAACCATTG
>JBIIJW010000112.1:0-5599 GCA_044233525.1 Ilumatobacteraceae bacterium
CGTGTCAGCTGTCTCTGAATCGTCCGAGGAGATTGATTACGTGTGGAATCAATCGAATGCACCTTTCGTAGGGGATGGTCTCACTCGGTGGGTCGATGGTCAATTCGCACTCTTGCGACCAGAGTTGGGCCTCAGCAATTGGGAGAATGGGCGTTTGTTTGCAAGAAGTGGAATTCTGTCGGGGGACTCAGCTTTTACGATTCGCCTGCGCGTACGACAGTCAGACAAAAATCTTCACCGTTGAACAGGTTGTAATTCCATATTGTCGATGAGACGCACGTCGCCGAACCATGCGGCCACACAAATGACAGCACCATCAGACGTGTCTGTGATGGTCTGGAGGTTGCCTGGATGGCACACCTCGATGTATTCAATTCGAGCTTTTTGTGTGTTCAAAATATGTTTTTGAACTACATCTGCGAGAGCAGTTGAAGCATGGATTCCGGAAAGATGATGATTCTGAGCTGCAAACAGCCCTTCTGAAATAGATGATGCTGCGGCGCGATCACTAGAAGTGAGGCGCACATTTCTACTCGACAGAGCAAGACCGTCAGCCTCTCGAACCGTGTCGATGCCCACGATCTCAATCGGAAAGTTCAGGTCGGTCACCAACTGTCGAATAACGGCGAGTTGTTGGTAATCCTTTTTTCCAAAATAGGCACGATGTGGTTGAACTGCATGAAAGAGTTTTGTGACCACAGTTGTGACGCCTTCGAAATGGCCAGGACGCATAGCTCCCTCCATTCCATTCGATGCTGAGCCTGGGGAGATCGAGACAGATAGACCACTTGGGTACATGGCTTCTACAGACGGGGCATAGACAACGTCTATTTTCTTTTTCTTTGCAATATCTAGGTCGTTCTCGAATGTCCGCGGATATTTCTCAAAGTCTTCCGACACATTGAACTGTGTGGGATTCACAAAAATCGACAAGACAGAAACGTCGTTGTTCTTTGTTGAGTGTTCTAACAGTGTTGCGTGACCTTCGTGAAGCGCACCCATTGTTGGAACAAAACCGATGTCACGGTTGCTGCGATTGACCAAATGAGACCATTGCTGCATCTCTGTCGGCGTTCGAAGAATCAGCATTTGCTAATCGAAACTGTGGGCCCCGTCAGGCCATGTTCCGTCCTTAACTTCAGACACATATTCGCTAACAGCAGCGATGGCGACTTCACGAAAGTTTGTATACGCCTTAGCGAATGAAAATGATCTTGGTGAGAGTCCCAAGAGGTCATGAAGTACAAGGACTTGTCCAGAGCATCCAACACCTGCGCCAATTCCAATGGTGGGACATGTGATCTTGTCTGTGATCTCTCTGGCCAGTGTTTGTGGCACTCCTTCAATCACACAGGCAACGGCTCCAGCACTGTCGACGGCGTGAGCATCATCTAACAGACGTTCACGCGTGCCCGCAGTTTCACCAGACGTACGGCCTTGAATCTTGTTGCCTCCCATTCGGTGGTAACTCTGAGGCGTTAGACCGATGTGTCCAATCACGGGGATGTCTGCCTGTGAGATTGCAGCGATCTTGTCGGCCACGTGTATTCCACCTTCAAGTTTCACAACTTCGGCACCAGCTTTCACAAGACGGATTGCATTGGTGACAGCTTGTTCCACTGACGCCTGATATGAGCCAAATGGCATGTCTCCGATGATGAGTGCTCTGGGCTTTACAGAGGCAACCATCTGAACGTGGTACTCCATGTGTTCCATGGAGACGCCCAAAGTTGTTTTCTGGCCTTGCATCACGGTGGCGACAGAATCACCGACAAGAATCATGTCCACGCCCGCTTCGTCCACGATGCATGCAAAAGTGGAATCGTAAGCGGTCACCATAGAAAGCGGTACACCAGAAGCCTGACGCTCGGCCAGCATGGGAACTGTGAATTTTCGCAAGGGGGTAGTCGACATACAGCCTCCAACAATCGTGGATATCAGGCTACGGGGAGAGTGGTGGGACCCACGCCTTGTTATGTGTTACTTGGCAGTAAACAACTGCCGCACGTCGGATTCTGGGTCGCTAACCAAGGACACTTCCGTATCCAATTGAAGAGTGTTTCGCATCTCGTCGTCATATTGGGACCAAGTGGGGTGGCCGTGGGTTGCAAAGTGAACAATCTCATCGGCGAATCGTTGGGCTAGCGCAATTCGATCTGGGCTATCTCCTGTGAACAATTCTCCGCCTGGCGCGTCCAAATTGTCGAATGCAAAGGGAATGTCGAGAGCGTGGCAGCTGCCAAGAATTCCGCCAAAAGCGGGGGTCTGCCACGTGAACCAATACATCCAAGATGGAACGTTGTGCTGTAAGCGACGGTCGATGAGCGACCAGGCTCGAGCACGAAAAGCAATATCTGTATTCACCGCAGACATTAAGAAATGCGGAGACTCTCCTGCACGGCGCGCTTCATAGATACGACATGCATCGTCTTCGCGTCCTGGAAACACCCGGCCAAGGTGTTCCTTCCAGTCGACATCAGTTTTGTTTGAACCAGTTGGGTCAAAAGCAGCCCAAAGTTTATTTTCGTCTCTGTTGGTCCCGATGACAAATGGTTTATGT
Organism: Ilumatobacteraceae bacterium; assembly: GCA_044233525.1. Lineage (GTDB taxonomy): Bacteria > Actinomycetota > Acidimicrobiia > Acidimicrobiales > Ilumatobacteraceae > UBA2093. The sequence continues at coordinate 2,561 of JBIIJW010000112.1, forward strand.
GAAGCTGCGGCAGTTTCAAGAATTGATGCTGGAATCGTGTCGGTGCCATCAGTGGGTGCAAACCAATCGAACTCTTTTGATGTTTGACCAAGAACAACGTTCTGCACTTCCAACAATCTTTCTGCTGATAAATGAGAAAGTGATTCAAGATCAGCGCACTCTGAAACAGAGAGAATTGTTTCTTGAATTTTTTCGGCACGATCCTTGGTTCGCAATTGCCCAATAGACGGACTCATAGCCCACGCTTTGTGAAACAACTCATTTGCTTGTGGCGTTGCCATCAGTGACACCACGGCTGAGCCGCCCGCGGACTCTCCGAAAATTGTGACGTTTCCCGGATTCCCTCCAAAGTTGGCAATGAACTTGTTTGTCCATCGGAGAGCGGACACCATGTCTTTGACGCCCAGATTCTGAGTGCCCGTAAAGCCAAAGATGCCGAGTCGATAATTGATGGCAACAACAATGCATTTGCGAGACGCAAGGTTTGATCCGTGATACCACGCCAGTGATCCAGCTCCGTTTGTGTAAGCCCCGCCGTGTATCCAGAAGAGAACAGGAAGATTGTCGTCCTCATGAGTGTGGGGTGGGACGTAGATGTTGAGGGACAAACAGTCTTCTGACATTGACGAAGAATCAAGGCCCAACGTCTGTTCTAGAAAACCAGGTGTCTGATGGCAAATTGGCCCATATGTAGTGGCGTCCACTTGGCCAGAGGGGGTGTTGTCGACTGGATCGGTGAAACGAGCGGCAGTGGCGAAACGGATGCCCCTGAACTCGCAGCCTCCATCCGCTCGCGTCACACCTGTAAGTGTTGCGTTCTCAATGGTAACGACTGATGAAATCTCGGGCATCTGCACACCGTAGTGCTTGATCAGTTTGCTCTTACTAGCGTGTGGAATATGTTGGCTCGGTTTTTGGGCAGTGCGTATGTGCGCTTCAGTCAGTGGATATCACTTCATGCATCAATTTCTCCACACTCGACAGCGGGACGAAAGTTTCTCCACTTTGGAGAAGGCAGCCTCATTATGTGGAAGCCAACAACGATCTTCAACGAGCGCTATATCTCGGTTGGTGCCAACACTTTGATTGGTCCAGGTGTTGCTTTGTCTGCAGGGATGGTTCCCGGTCAAGAGTGTTTAACAAGTCCCGTTGTAAAGATCGGAGATCGTTGCCTCATTGGAAAAGGAAGCGGCATCGTTGGTCACTTCTCCATCACCATTGGTGACGATGTGTGGACAGGCCATCACGTGTACATCACGGACCAAAATCATGGATACGCAGATATCTCACGTCCCATTTCCCAACAATCCCAGCCAGAACGAGCAGTGACTATCGGGAATGGAAGCTGGTTGGGGCACGGTTCCATCGTTTTGCCTGGAGTCACCATTGGAGAGCATGTAGTGGTGGGCGCTAACTCTGTCGTCACACACGACATCCCTTCATTTTCCGTGGCGGTTGGATCTCCGGCGCGGGTTATTCGGCAATACGACGAAGTTCGTGGATGGATAGACGTCTCTTAAGTGGAGACATCAAATGGAGGCTGACAGTTCTTCATGTCATTCTCGCGAGCGAATTTCCCAATCTTTTCACTAATGGGAATTCCATCAACTTCAGTCTCTGCCAAGAACGGTCTACGCGTTGCGGTTCGTAGAGTTTCGATGAAGTCGCGACGATTCTGAATGTAGACCCGGTAGTCAGCAATCCATTGTGGGACGAGAGCCTTGCCTTTGTCGTCGGATGGTGTGTCAGCAGCAATTTTGTTGATGGCCCGTTCAAGTGAATCGGTGGCGATCTCTACGATGTCTGCCTTCTTCTTGAGAGCTGACGGATCATTCGGATCCATCTGTGTCAGATCCTGTAAAGCAAACCTCTCATCTTCGGCTTTCTGACAATGGGCTTCCGCACGTGCTTTCCATGCGTCGTCACCAATTCTGTTGATGCTCTCTCGTGGCGCAAAACCAAAGGCGTAGATCCACATTGCAAGTATTCCGGCACACGCAACGACAATGATGAGACGAGCTATTTTTTGCATACAACTGTGATGTTACGACGATGTTGTTGCCTTCACGGGTCGGTACGTCATAGCCACATGACACAGTGCAGCAAAGATTCCAGCAGGCAAGGCCCATGCAGAGTAGGCAGTTGGGAGGTCAAGTAGGACATCGAGGGAGTATTCGCCTGGCCCAGTGAAGGAAAGGGCAGTGGCGCATCCAATGATTGCTGCGCAATATTCCCATCCGCCGTTTGGGAGAAATATAAAAAAACCTACGCGTGCATGAACAGTGATAATGGCCACCAACATCAGCGCAATAAATATTGCTGAACTAACACCCATGAGCAACCCGCATGCCATAAGAACTCCAGCTCCCATTTCACTGAAGGCTGCAATTCGTGCCTGTATGAGTGGCCACTTCATTCCGATTGATTCAAACCACCCTGCAGTCCCTCGCAGTCCAGACGGTGAGAACATTTTGTTCCAACCGTGGCACAGCATTGTGATGCCAAAGACAAGGCGGAGGAGAAGAAGTCCAGTATCAATCTTTTGCACCCCTGCACACTAGGACATGTCAATTAGGATGACGATGTGTGGAGTTTGCGAATGCCCAGATGCGTTGTTTTGGCATCTTCGCTTCTACTAATGGGCTGTGGTGGAGACAGTGAATCGTTGTGCGATTCACCGCTTTCGGTGCCTAGTTACACCATGAGATTCTCTCAAGGTTTGGATAATTTTTCTGAAGATCAGTATCAACAATTGCGTCTTGATTCGCTCGAAGTTCTCGACACCATTAACGCAGTTGCCGTTTCTTCTGCTGCGCCACCGGAAGCATCAAAATTGGCCATCAAAGTCAATACGTTTGTTGGGGCCATGGATGATGCCGACTGGGACGTTTCAATTGCGTTGCTAACGAATGAAGCTGTTGAGGCTGCTTCAGTTCTTGGAACAGTTGAGACGTTGTCGCAGGCAAACACGATTGATGCCTATGTCATTTCACAATGTGGATTGCCCAGCACATTGGCGCCCATCGTTGGCCCAGCAGA
>JBIIJW010000113.1:0-5505 GCA_044233525.1 Ilumatobacteraceae bacterium
TGCTTGAAGCAATGACTTCACACTCACACCGGTTTTCATAGCAATGCGACTCCACGAATCGTTTGCAACAGCCACATACGGACGCTCACATGCAGCCGAGGCTGCTGGGGCGAATCCGATAACAACAGAGCCAACAGCAAGTGCACCGGCAGTCAGATAGTGGTGAAATCGTCTCATGGCAAAAGGTTCAGTGGTTCAACCGAATGGGTTAAGCCTGCCATCGAGGGTGGCCTCGTCGGAGTCGGCATTGCTGAAACCCTTGATGGACAACGGAAAAAACTGCCGAAAATGGCGGAGAGGGTGGGATTTGAACCCACGGTCCGCTTTAAGACGGACAACGCCTTAGCAGGGCGCCCCATTCGGCCACTCTGGCACCTCTCCTGGGAGAGGTGAAGTGTACCCCCGCGGGGCAAAAGCGCGACGGCCGCCAGATTTGTCCACAGGTTGTAAAGCCTGTGTTAACGACACAAGTTCCATGAATTGGTACCAAAACAACCCGACTAAGGTTTCCTGTGTTCGGTGCCGTCGGTGGTGCCGTAGATCAGGGAGATCAACCACATGAAGAAATTCTGGAAGCTTGCCGCTACGGCTGCTGCCGCTTCGTTGCTTGTTGCAGCGTGCGGTGGAAGTGATTCGGCATCCGACACAACGAGTGCACCAGCAGAAGCTGTGGACGTCAAGGTTGCAGTTGTATACCTCGGCGTTCCCGATGACAAGGGCTGGACATACCAGCACGAGCAGGGCATTCTGCAACTCGAACAAGAACTAGGCGTTGAAGTGAAGCGTGTTGAAAACATTCTTGACAACGCAGAATCTGAAGCAACTTTCGAAGCACTTGCAGCTGAAGGTTACGACGTCATCTTTGCAACATCATTTGGTTATGGCGCGCCCATGGCAAAAGTTGCTGCGAAGTACCCAGACGTGTGCTTCCAGTGGGCAACCGGTGCAAAGTTCCTGTTGACCAAGGCTGGCGGCGGCGAATTTGCTGACTTCGATGCAGTACCAACAAACCTTGGTACCTACTTCGGTGCAGCAGAAGAAGCTCGTTACCTCTCTGGTATCGCAGCAGGTAAGGCAACAAAGAACAACAAGATTGGTTACGTTGCCGCTTTCCCAATTCCAGAAGTTATTCGCGGAATCAACGCATTCACCTTGGGTGCACGTTCAGTGAATCCAGATGCAACTGTTCAGGTCACCTGGACAAAGACATGGTTCGATCCAACAATCGAAAAGCAAGCAGCAGAGTCATTGCTTGACGCAGGCGTTGATGTCATGGCACAACACCAGGACACCACCGAGCCAGGCCTTGCAGCTGATGCAAAGGGTGCAAAGTGGGTTGGTTACAACTCAGACGTGAAGGAAGCAGCACCAAAGGCTTGGTTGACCGCTCCAACATGGAACTGGGGTCCGTACTACGCAAAGACTGCAAAGTCTGTTGCTGGTGGAACATGCCCAACCGACGAGTACTACGGCACCATGCAAGACGGAATGGTGACACTTGCATCATTCGGCGAGTCTGTTGATGCTGAGACACAAGCACTCATTGAAGAGAAGAAGGCAGCCACCATCGCAGGTGAGTTCGCACCATTCACTGGCCCAATCAAGAAGCAAGACGGTTCCGCATGGCTCGCAGATGGCGAGAAGGCAGAACTCGGATTCTTGCTCGGAGATATGGTCTTCTTCGTTGAAGGTGTTGTCGGTTCCGCAAAGGGCTGATTCCCACCACATGTCGAATACCTCGAACGAGGTCGCGTCGGGGCCGTACCACTCAGGTGGTGCGGCCCCTAGCGCACTCTCAGCCCACTCAGTTTCAAAACGATTTCCAGGCGTTCTTGCGAACGATTCCGTTGATTTCGAAATACAGCCCGGTGAAGTCCACACTCTCCTTGGAGAAAACGGCGCCGGCAAAAGCACATTGGCCGCCATGTTGTGCGGCTTGTATCAACCAGACACTGGCTACATCGCTCGTAATGGTCAGCGTGTTGTTCTGTCGTCGCCGCGCGCAGGTTTGCAGCACGGCATTGCAATGGTGCATCAACACTTTCGTCTTGTTGATCGCTTCTCCGTTGCAGAAAATGTAATTCTCGGTAGCCGAAATCTCTCCTTCGTTCTCGATCGCCGCTCCATTAGTGAGCGCGTCTCCGAAGTTGCAGAGTCGTACGGTTTGCCCATTGATCCAAACGCAACCGTTGGTGATTTATCTGTTGGCCAACGCCAACGTGTTGAAATTGTGAAGGCGTTGTACCAGGGTGCAGAAATCCTGTTGCTAGACGAACCAACAGCCGTTCTAGTCCCTGCTGAAGTTGACAAGTTGTTTGAGAATGTTCATGCAATGACTGCTGCTGGAAAGTCGATTGTTTTTATCAGCCACAAACTTGGTGAGGTCGTGGAAATCTCCGATCGCGTCACCGTGTTGCGTGGCGGCAAAGTGACTGGTCATGTATCTGGTCGTGGTGCAACAGACACCAAAGAACTAGCTCGACTCATGGTGGGGCGCGACATCAACCTTGGTGTGCAACGTGCATCACATCCCATTGGCCACGAAGTGCTCCAAATACGCGATCTATCATTAGATATCAACGGCGTCAGTGTGTTGTCCAATATCTCGTTCAACGTTCATGAAGGGGAAATGGTTGGCATAGCTGGTGTTGCTGGAAACGGACAAAAAGAACTTGCCGACACCATCGCTGGTCTCATCACACCAACAAGTGGTTCTATTTCTATTGGCGGTGCACCTGCAACAGACCGCGGCCCCGTTCATGCGCGTGAACTCGGACTCGCTTATGTTCCAGAAGATCGTCTCGGTATGGGACTAGTGCCCTCCATGTCTATTCTCGACAACTTGTTGTTAACGCGCGACCGCCACATTGTTGTTGATCGTGCATCAGTTCGCCCGGAAGCATCTCGCCTCATTGATCAATTTGAAATCAAGGCCAATGGCCCAGACCATCTCGCCCGAAAACTGTCTGGTGGTAATGCACAGAAAGTTCTGCTTGCGCGTGAATTGTCCGGTGGACGCACCGCAACCAAGTTGCTTGTTGTGTGCTCCCCAACTCGCGGTCTCGACGTTGGTGCAATTGAAACCGTTCGTCGATTGTTAGACGACGCACGAAGCGCAGGCCAGGCAATTCTTCTCATCTCTGAAGACCTCGACGAGATCATGTCGTTGTCCGACCGAATTCTGGTGTTGTATCGCGGCTCCATCGCCCATGAGACACCAGGAGATTCTGCCAACATCGCAACGGTGGGTGCCGCCATGGCGGGCCTCACTACTGGAGACAACTAATGCGCGCACCATTTCGCATCATCTTCGAGCAACGTGCCGAGACACCGAAGTATTTGTCTGCTCTGGTCCCTTTCGTCTCAGTGTTTGCCGCCTTGCTGGCCGGAGCAATCTTCTTGCAAGCAACCGGATACTCAGCAGCTGAGACATACTCCAACATGTTGGATGACGGTTTCCTCTCGTTTCGTGGCATCACGGAAACTCTCGGACTGTCCACGGTTCTCATTTGCACTGGAATTGCTGCTGCATTTTCTTTTCAGATGAACCTGTACAACATCGGTGGCGAAGGTCAGCTGTACTTAGGGATGATTGGTGGTGCATGGGCCGGTCTTGCGCTTGGTCCACACTTGCCATCGTTTGTCATGATTCCACTTCTGCTTCTCATCGGAGCAGTTGCTGGCGCCATTTGGATCTTTGTTCCCGCTCTCGTCCGTTCGCGTTTGGGAACCAGCGAAATTGTGACCACGCTTCTATTGACCTACGTTGCTTCCAACTTGGTGAAGCACTTCATCAACACACCCAACAGTTTCTTCCGTGCAAAGAACTCTGCGTTTCCTCAGGGTCGAAATGTTGCCGACTCCGCAGCGTTATCGCCATTCGGAGACACCCGCCTCTATCCCACCTTCTTCGTGGTGATTGTTCTCGCGTTGTTCTTGTATTGGCTCGTGAAGAAGACAGAGTTTGGTTATCGCATTCAGGTCATTGCAGACTCGCCTCGTGCTGCCCATTACGCAGGTGTCAGCGCTAACAGAACAACGTTGTATGTCATGTTGTTGTCTGGCGCACTTGCAGGACTCGGCGGAGCAACATTGATTGTGGGCCCGTTTGCTCGTCTCGACCAGGGAATCACATTGCTTGGTTATGGATACGCCGGAATCGTTGTGGCGGCTCTTGCCCGCAACAACTTCGCGGGAATCATTGTGAGCGGAATCTTGTTTGCTGGTCTTCGCGTTGGTGGCGAGAAGCTTCAGATTTCTACCGACACTCCAAAGCACATTGGCATCATGCTGCAAGGCGCCATTTTGCTGTTTGCACTCGGCGGAGAAGCGTTCCGCCGATACAAAGTTCGTGCAGTGCGTATGAAAGCGGTGACACAGTGAACTCGAATATTTGGATCCTGTCCCTTGCGGACTCCATGTCTATTGCAACAACATTGATTCTTGCTGCGCTCGGCGCACTCTTCACCGAGCGCTCTGGCGTTCTGAATCTTGGTATTGAAGGCATGCTGCTCACATCGGCCATTACCTCGTTCCTTGTTGCAGATGCATCGGGAAGCATCTGGCTCGGACTTGTCCTTGGAATCATCCTCGGTGCAGTTCTTGCTGGAATCCATGCATTACTCACCGTTGTCTTGCGCGCTAACCAAATTGTGTCTGGTCTGGCACTTGTTATCTTCGGTACAGGTCTCGCGAACTTCCTCGGAAAGCCTGCCGAAGGAAAGACAGTTCGCACCACCATCGAGCCACTGTCATTTGGGCCACTCACCGACATTCCCGTGATTGGACCCATCTTGTTCGGGCAAGACATCATCACGTACGCCGCCATCGTTATTGCCATTGGTGCATCGTGGTTCTTGTTCCGCACACGTGCAGGCCTTGAAGTTCGCGCAACGGGAGACGACCCAGCAACGGTGGACTCACAAGGTCTCTCCGTTGCGTCGCTGCGCATTCGATACACACTTCTTGGTGGCGCACTAGTGGGACTCGGCGGCTCTTTCCATATGTTGGCGCAAAGTGCTGCATGGCACCTTGAAGCAACAACCAGTGGCATCGGCTGGATTGCATTGGCGCTCGTGGTGTTCGCCGGATGGCGACCAATCCGCTTGATCTTTGGTGCCATCTTGTTTGGCTTCACCTTGCAATTGCCGTTCACTTTGCAAGCAGAACAAATCACGTTCATTCCGTCTGCATTAATGCCCATGCTTCCGTACTTGGCAACGCTGATTGCACTCATCGCACTCAGTCGCCCAGGTAGCAGCAATATTTTGGGCGCACCGAAAGCGTTAGGAATTCCTTTCGTTCGCGACGAGCGCTAACACCCAGCTCGTGCGGGAAAAGCAAAAGGAGTTGGCCGAAACCAACTCCTTTGGCGGAACGGAAGGGATTTGAACCCCCGGGGCTATTAACCCTCCCGCTTTCAAGGCGGGTGCATTTGTCCGCTCTGCCACCGTTCCGATATCTACGATACCTGCGAGACGGCGCAGAGCGAAACGCGATTTAGCG
>JBIIJW010000004.1:0-20654 GCA_044233525.1 Ilumatobacteraceae bacterium
GTGCAATAGCGGTACGCGTTGTCTCGTTTCCTGCGACAACCAACAAGATGAAGAACGAACCAAATTCCTGTGCAGTCAAACGCTCACCGTCAACAACGGCGTTCATCATCACTGATGCAATGTCATTGCGTGGGTTCTTCAAGCGGTCTTCACCAAGTGCTAACGCATACGCAAAGATCTCTCCTCCAACGCGCACCAAGTCATCAAACGTTCCCACGTACTCTGGATCACCAACACCAAGAATGGTGTTGGTCCAGTTAAAGATCATCTCTTCATCGCTCTCAGGAATGCCCATCATGTCGCAAATGATTTGCAAGGGCATCAACGCAGCAACTTCGCGAACAAAGTCGCACTCACGCTCGGGGAACCGTTCGAACATGCGATCAATCACGGATCGTGAACGAACACGAACCGACTCTTCCAATGCGGTGATCTCTTTTGGAGTGAAACCCTTCGACACAATCGAGCGAAGACGGAAATGCTTAGGATCATCCATGTTGATCATCGAGCCAAAGAATTCATTGATCTCCACCGGGAGGTCGCCAATGTTTGATCCCTTGCCACTGCAGAACAGCTGCGGGTTACGACTGACATGCCAAATGTCGTCATGGCGAACAAGGGCGCGATATCCGGGCCCCGGCGGAATGGGTGAATTCTCCACCATGCGCTCTTCAAAGAAATGAAATGGGGATTCATCCCGGAGGGTCTTGAAGGCGCCAAATCGCCAGTCGCGGGGCTGGGTCCAGAACTCTGGGTCGGAAAGGTCAATGTCTGCAAGGGGGACTGAGGGCAAAGTCATACAGGCAGATTAGGTGCTGAACCCACCGCATTCACCCACGAAGGCTGAAAATGCCCAGAGTTTGGCTACTGTCGTAGGGCGGTTCGACTCGCGGACCACCACACCCATCTACACAGGGAGACGTACATGCCCGAAGCAGTCATTGTTGCTACAGCCCGCAGCCCCATCGGTCGCGCGAACAAAGGTTCACTTGTTGACCTTCGTCCAGACGACATGTCGGCACAAATTGTGAAGGCTCTCATGGCCAAGGTTCCACAGGTGAAGGCCGACGATGTCGAAGACCTCATCATGGGAATTGGTCAGCCCGCCGGTGAAGGCGGATTCAACATCGGACGAATGGTCGCGATCCTTGCTGGACTCGACAATGTTCCTGGTGTCACGGTCAACCGCTACTGCTCCTCTTCATTGCAGACCATCCGCATGGCAGCACATGCGATTCGCTCGGGTGAAGGCGATTGCTTTATCGCAGCAGGTGTTGAAACAGTCAGTCGTTACGCATCAGGCGCAAGTGACTCTGCTCCAAACGCAATCTTCAAAGAGCCAGGTGCTCGCACGAAGGCACGCGCAGAAGGCGGTCAGGGCGTCTGGGCACCACCAGTTGGTTTGCCAGACGCGTACATCGCAATGGGTCAAACCGCAGAGAATGTTGTTGAACTTGAAAACGTCAGCCGCGAAGAGATGGACCACTTCGGTGTTCGCTCTCACAACCTCGCAGTTGCACACCAAGAAAACGGTTTCTTCGAGCGCGAGATCACTCCGTTGGTTCTCCCAGACGGAACCGTTGTTAGCAAGGACGACGGCCCACGTGCCGGAACCACATACGAAGCAACCTCACAGTTGAAGCCAGTGTTCCGCCCAGACGGCAAAGTCACCGCCGGTAACGCATGTCCATTGAATGACGGTGCAGCCGCAGTCATGGTGATGAGCGATACCAAGGCAAAGCAACTTGGCCTCACCCCACTTGCACGCATCGTGTCGTCGGGTGTCTCTGGTTTGAACCCAGAGATCATGGGTCTTGGACCAATCGAAGCATGTCGCCAAGCACTGAAGCGTGCCGGCATGACCATCGATCAAATCGACCTCGTGGAAATCAACGAAGCATTTGCAGCACAGGTGTTGCCATCGGCAAAGCACCTTGGCATTCCGATGGAGAAGTTGAACATCCATGGTGGAGGCATTGCATTGGGTCACCCATTCGGCATGACTGGTGCTCGCATCATGACCACGCTGATCAACGGACTTCAGTGGGAAGACAAGCAGTACGGCATGGAATCAATGTGCGTTGGCGGTGGCCAAGGCATGGCGATGATTGTTGAGCGCTTGAGCTAACAACTCTTTCAAAAAACTGAACGCAACTATTCAGTAGTTGCAGATCGCGAGTCGGCGGTGGTTCTCAACATGAGGGCCACCGCCGTTCCGAATATCACCATCAAGAGTGCTGCGAATCCAAAGGTGATGGCGCCGCCATTGTTGTCAGACGAGCCGTACAGCACTGGCGCAATGAGAGACATGATGATGCCAGCGATGAGGTCTCCGCTGCCGCTCAAACCTTGAGCCGCAGCAGCGCGGCCCTTTGGTGCCACCTGAGCCATCAATGACTGGGCAGCTGGAATCGAGAGTGCTCCAATCACGCCCTCAACAATTGCAAATCCCACCAACAACCAAGCGCTCTCCAGAATGCCGTACACAAAGACCAGAGGTGCGGTGAGGAAAATGCCGATGACGGTCATGCGTGGCGCGCCACGTCGGTCGGCCAGGCGACCACCTGCGGCACCCAACACAATGAACGGAATGGTGTAAAGCAAGAAGGTGAGTCCCACCATCACATTGGTGCCACCACGATCGGTGATGTAGCGATCCCACAACGCGTCATAAATACCGATAGGTATAAACAACGTCATTGAAGCAAGTGCAGCTGCACGAACCGGGCGAAGTCGCAACAACTCGAGACTTAAGCGCTTGGATTCTGTCGTTGTGGGCAACGATGGAAGATGTCTTGGCAACACAATGACGAACGCCGTGAGTGCGACACCACTGAAAATCAAAAACGCTCCACGCAAACCGAATGGTTCGATTAACAAGGCTCCAATCATTGGTCCGCCAGTAAATCCAGCTAATTCAATACCGCGCAATCGACCAAGTCTTTCGGCCGCGCGTGATTTATCAATGTTTGCAGCAATGGCCTTAATTGCAGGCCCACTAGTTCCGAGCGATGCGCCAGTAATTGCGCGCGCAGCAATAAACATCCACAGTGAATTACCGAAAGCAAACAATGCCGACCCAATCGCAGCAAGAACCAATGCGGCAAGAACAAAACGTTTCGGCTTTCCGCGGTCTGCGTATGGCGCCAGAAACAATTGAACGATGAGCGAGGCTAAGAATCCTGATGCGGCAATGAGCCCAAGGCCTGAATCGGCAAATCCATACTCATCTTGAAGGTCAGACAGAGCTGGGAACACCATGCTGTTTGCAACAGGGACACTGAAGCCACATAGCAGAAGTGGGCCGATGCCCATTGTGAATTTTGCAAGGCCACGTTCTTCAGTCACAAATGTCAAACCTAATGGATGACGATGAGTAACGACGTTGACTGTGAATCGTTATCGGCCAACGGCAGCAACAACAGCATCGTTAAATGTGGGCCAGAAGGCCATTCCCCATTCATCGAATTCTTTTTCTGCCAACATCACACATGCGCAGTCGGCAACTGGGTCCACCCACAAGAATGTTCCAATTCCGCCAAAGTGTCCGAACGTGGCGGCCGAATTATTCGACCCTGTCCAATGTGGAGTCTTGTGGCCTCGCAGCTCAAAGCCGAGGCCCCACGGACACGGGTCTTGTGGCCCGATGCCGGGAACAATGCCAGACAATTCGGGGAACACAGGCACAACGGCTTCAAGAAATGTCTCGCGCGCAATCAATGTGGGGGAGCGAAGCTCATGAATGAAGTGCACAAGATCTTCAACGGACGAATGCACATCTTTTGCGCATGAACCTTGTAGCGACGATGAATGCATACCGAGAGGTGCAAACACCGCATCGTCGATGTATTCAACAAAACTGATTCCAGTGCGTTCCTCAACATGTGCTGCCAACATGTCGAAACCTGTGTTTGAGTAAATGCGCTTTGCTTCTGGCTTGCCAACGGGAGTGGCGCCGTCAAATGAATAACCGCCGGCGTGTGCGAGTAGATGGCGAACAGTGCATCCGGCCTGGCCAACAGCGTCATCTAATGAGATGCTGCCTTCTTCGTACGCAATCAAGACGGCATATGCGGCGAGTGGCTTACTCACTGATGCGAGACGCTGCGCTCGCTTGATGTCGCCGTGAGTGTGAACGCCATTGCGATGAACAACAGCAACTGAGGCAGACGTCGGCCACGAATCAAGGAGTGCCCATGCGGCATCGAGAGCGGACATATCAGCCGTGTTGGCGAATAAGTTCGGCTACACGGAATGCGAGGTCGACACCCTGGCGGCCATTCAAACGTGGATCGCACACTGTCTGGTATCGATAATCAAGATCGTCGTTCGTGAGGTCGTCGGTGCCGCCGGTGCACTCAGTGACATTGTCGCCGGTGAGTTCCACGTGAATACCGCCAGGCCATGTTCCTTCGGCCTTGTGTGCGCGAACGAAGCCAGCGATTTCTCCAACAATGTCTTCGAACTGGCGTGTCTTGCGACCATTTGGTGCAGTGATGGTATTTCCATGCATGGGGTCGCATGCCCACACCACGGGATGCCCCGATTCCTTCACCGCGCGCAGCAACGGACGCAATCCGTCTTCAATCTTGTCTGCACCCATGCGTGAGATAAGGGTGAGTCGACCTGGAATGCGATGCGGGTTCACCTTTTCGCACAACTCCAAGACCCATTCTGGTGTGGTGGTGGCGCCCACTTTGCAGCCGATGGGGTTTGCAATGCCACGCAAGAATTCCACGTGTGCGCCGTCGAGTTGACGAGTGCGCTCGCCAATCCACAGCATGTGAGCCGATGAGTTGTACCACTCACCAGTGAGCGAATCTTGACGCGTTAACGCTTCCTCGTAGCCGAGAATCAATGCTTCGTGGCTGGTGAACACATCGACTTCGTGCAACGACGAATGACTTTCGGTGTCAACACCACAGGCACGCATGAAAGACAACGCGCGTTCAATTTCATTTGACAACGCAACGTAACGCTGACCTTCAGGGCTTGACTTTGCGTATTCCTGAGTCCATGCGCTCACGCGATTCAAATCGGCGAATCCGCCCTTCGTGAATGCTCGCAACAAGTTCAGCGTTGATGCCGATTGCTCGTAGGCCTGCAACAAACGATTTGGGTCTGGTACGCGCGCAGCAGCAGTGAACTCTGGGTCGTTAACAATGTGACCGCGGAACGAAGGGAGCTCGATATCGCCAATCTTTTCGGTGCCAGAAGAACGTGGCTTTGCAAACTGGCCAGCCATACGCCCAACTTTTACAACAGGAACTCCCATTGAGTAGGTGAGTACGACAGCCATCTGCAAAATGACGCGCAACTTTTCGCGAATGTTGACAGCGTTGAACTCATCAAAGCTTTCGGCACAGTCGCCTGCTTGCAACAAAAAGGCACGCCCTTCAGCAACGTGGCCAAGTGCAGATTGCAGTGCGCGCGACTCGCCGGCAAAGACGAGTGCTGGCTTTTCGGCGATGTGCTTGAGAACAATGTCCAGCGCAGCCGTGTCGGGCCACTCCGGTTGTTGCTGGGCCGGGTAGTCCAAATAGGACTGCGGAGTCCAACGAGCAGACATGGGAGTTAGACGGCGAGGATGCGCTCTGCGTCGTCGCGCAGACCTTCAACTGCGCGGCTCACCAGGCGACGAGCTGCTTCAGCGGTGACACCAAGATCTTCGCCCACTTCACGGAAGCTCTTGCGCTCTCCGTCGAGAAGGCCAAAACGTGCTTCAACGGCATAACGAGCGCGGTCGTCCAAAGTGCCCAACAATTCATCCAACAACTCAGAATCGACGAGAGCCATGACGGCGTCTTCTGGAGTTCCTTGGCCGTTGTCCATGAGATCGCCCAAGGTGGCGTCGCCATCGTCGCCCACGGTCTTGTCGAGAGACACTGGGGTGGTGAGGCGGTGCAATTCAGCATTGCCTGCATCGAGGGTTTCGCCATCGCCCGATGCTTGGCGAAGTGCTGCACGCAAGCTTGCGGAACGGTCGCCAGGAATACGAATGAGGCTGGCCTTCTGGTCGAGCGCGCGGCCAATGGCCTGGCGGATCCAGAATGTTGCGTAGGTGGAGAACTTGAATCCACGGCGCCAGTCGAACTTGTCGACAGCGTGCTCGAGACCGAGGTTTCCTTCCTGGATGAGGTCGAGGAGGTCCATGCCCTGGGGCAATGGGTAACGGCGAGCAATGGAGACGACGAGTCGAAGGTTCGAGCGAATGAAGCGATCCTTTGCAGCGGCTGCATTGCGCAAGTCACGACGAAGGGCGGCACCACGTTCGCCAGCCTCGAGACGCTTTGCTGCTTCGCGACCAGCTTCAATGGCTTTTGACAATTCGCGCTCGTCCTCAGCGGTGAGGAGGGCAACCTTGCCGATGTCATTCAAATAGAGGCCAATTGAGTCATTCATGATGCTGTGTACAACCGTTTTTCCGTAGTTTTTTGTTCCCTAGCGAACCGTGGCAACGGACACAGGGGAGGTTCATCAAGGAGGGGGTTCTCCAGGTGGGGATTGATGACAATAACAGAGGGGTGGGGCCTCGTCTAGGGGAAATTTGTTCTTTTCTCTTTCTGCAGGTAGAAGCACCCCGCGGGCTTCTACGCTTGCCACGTGCCGCACCCCGCCCCACGTCGTCTTGGTCTCCTCGGAGGAACCTTTGACCCCCCACATCTCGGGCACCTCGCCGTGGCTCGCACCGTTCTGGCACAAGTCGGTCTCGACCGAGTGGACCTTCTGGTGGCAAACGACCCATGGCAAAAAACTGAGAGTCGGTCCGTCACTCCGGCGACCCTTCGTCGCGAGATGGCAGAAGCACTGGTGGAGGGTCATGTGGGACTTGGCGTGGACGATCGGGAAATTCGTCGCGGTGGCCCCACCTATACGGCCGACACCTTGGAAGAAATGCAACGTGAGCAGCCGGATGTTCAGATCTTTCTCATTGTTGGCGCCGACACGGCGCAACGTTTGTCCACGTGGCATCGCCCCGAAGTGGTGCGCAGTCTCTCTACGCTCGTCATCGTGAATCGCGACGGACAGCACCAGACATCGAATGCTGATTCGGATTTGCACGTCTCAATGCAGCCCGTCGAAGCTTCGAGTACGCAGATTCGCACGTGTGTGGCACGTGGAGAGTCGATTCGTCACCTCACCACTGATGGCGTCATTCAGATCATCAAGGCAAATGGTTTGTATCGGAGCGCACAATGAGTGCAATTCCTGCACGCCGCCGGCGTCGAATGATTGCAGCAATCGTGACGTCGGTGCTCACTGCAATTGCCCTGCCTGGTGGGTTAGTGATTGGTGCTGCAGATCTGTTGAACGATTCTGGTGGCAGCAGTGTGGACAAGAACGCCACTATTGCAATTCCATTGACTCCCGTTGAAATGTTGGCGGTCACCAATTCGCGCAATGAACTTGCATCACTAGCAATCATTGGTATCGATCCAAGCTTGCGCGGCGGAACCATTGTTTCAATACCGGTTGGCGCACGCGCTGATGTGCGAGATGGGGAAGCGCCGCGACGTATTGCTGATTCGTATGCCACGGGTGGTCTCTCTGCGTTACAGACAGACGTGGAGAACTTATTGAACATCTCTCTTGAAGTGGCCGACGTTGTATCTGCAGAGAAACTCAGCGCCCTTCTTGCACCAATTGGTTCTCAACCAGTGTCGTTGCCTCAGGCGGTGTTAGATACAGCCCCCGACGGAACGGTTGCAACAGTGTTAGGTGCTGGACCTTCAACGGTTACTGGTCAACAAGTGGCTGCAGCCCTTGCTGCATCGCAAGCAACGAGTGCTGAATCGACCCGTTTGCCACAAGTGAAGGCGTTATGGGGTGCCGTCGCACGCGCTGGCGTGGAAACAAGTTCGGAATCGGTTGCAACAACAACCTCGGTCGTTACCGAGATTCAAACTCCCGAAACCACCGCCCAATTTTTCACCGCATTGTTCAGCGGTGAAATTGACACGTGGCAGTTCGGCGCCACGTTGTTGGTAGATGCACAGCGCAATCCAGCAAATGCAGATATGTATGAACTTGATGGCGGCGAAGTGCTCACTGTGATGGCCAGCGTTGCACCGTCTGCAATGCGACCCACTAGTACGAACATCTCCGTCATGATTGACATTCCATTCGACAACACCACGTATGCGAAAGAGGCGGCGACGCGACTTGCGTTCATGGGCGCAAACGTGGTGCTGATTCGTCATGTACCAGAGACACCGGCGGAAGAAACAGTTGTTCATTACAACGACACAATGGAGCGAGTCGAAGCTGAAACATTCGTCAATCTTCTCGGACCGCTGACATACAAAGAATCTCAAGAGATCATTGATGGTGTGAATCTGCGCATTGTGATTGGAAATGATTTTGTTGGATTTTTAGGGTCTGGCCCTCAGAACACCACAACGACTACGGTGGCCAAGTGACTTCTCCATCTAGCAACATTGATTCGCGCGACCTTGCATGCGAAATTGCACGAATCATCGACGAGAAAAAAGGCGAGGACATTGTTGTTCTGCCCGTCGGCGACGTGGTGGGGATCACTGAGTACTTCGTGGTGGCCAGTGCTTCAAATGCGCGTCTCGTTGGCGCAGTGACCGACGCGGTGTTGGGTGACATTCGAGTACTTGCAGACCGTGGGCCATTGCGTTCTGAAGGAACGCGCGAGAAGCAGTGGGTTCTCATTGATTACGGCGATGTCATCGTGCACATCTTCGTCGATGAGGCACGCCGGTTCTACGAGATTGAACGTCTGTACAAGGACATCGTGCCCATTCAGTGGGACGAACAACCCACTAAATAGATAATCCCAGAATTGTTCGCATCGTTGACTGCGGATCCTGTGTTAGGTCGAAAGTGGCACGTGTTGTGCCAAGTTCAAATGTCACGACTTGGTGAGCGAGAGTTGTTACATCATCGACATCGTGCGTGACGAGAATTGCTGTGAGTGAATGTTCGTGGATCAGTTCTTTCACAAGTTGACGTAGCGAGTCGCGGGTGCTGAAGTCGAGCGCAGAAAATGGTTCGTCTAGTAACAGAATTCGTGGAGAACTCGCGAGAGCACGAGCAAGAGCAATGCGTTGCTGTTCGCCTCCGGACAATGTTTTGGTATTGGCGCGAGCAAGATGACCCGCCTGCACTCGGTCCAACCACTTCTCTGCAATGTCCCTACGCTGTCGGCGATCGAGGCGGGAATCAGGGTGATGGACTGCGAGTGCCACATTGTCAAGAGGGTTGCGATGGGGAAGAAGTGCAGCATGTTGAAACACCATGCCGAGATTGCGGTGTTGTGTGGGCACATGGATCTTGTTCGTCGAGTCCGCTATCACGGTGTCGTTGCTCATAATGGTTCCGGTGTGTGGACGGAGGAGTCCCGCGATGGCGGACAATGTGAGGCTTTTCCCCGAGCCAGACGGTCCAAAGAACGCAGTTATTCCAGGGGGAATGTTGCAGTTTGCGCGCACGGAGAAGTGCCCAGCAGTGACCTCGCAATTCAGCGAGAGAGTCGTCAACATTGTGTTGGTCATGATCGCCTCGTCGACAATTGTGTGACGGCGAGAAGAACAACAACAGCGATTCCTGCGAGCACAAGAGAACCAGTTCTCGCAGTGGAGGTGTCGCCTGACTGAACTGCGTCGTACACGGCTATCGGCAAAGTTTGGGTGCGTTGGGGAATGTTCCCCGCAATCATCACTGTTGCTCCGAAATCTCCGAGAGCGCGAGCAAACCCCAAGGCGACGCCAGCAAGAAGTCCGCGTCGCGCGACAGGAAGGGTGATAACGAGTGCAACTTTCCATTCTGGATATCCAGCAACGCGCGCGACAGCTTCGTAGCGAGAATCAACTTCTTCAATTGCTGCTCGTGAGGTACGCACCACATAGGGAAGTGCAGAAATAGAGGCCGCGACAACTGCGGCAGTGGGGGTGAAAACAAGTGGTGCACCAAAAATGTTCTCCCAGGCTCTGCCCACAGGGCTGTTCACGCCGAGGGTGGTGAGGAGGTAGTAGCCAAGAACAGTGGGCGGCAGCACGATGGGAATCGAGAGAATGGCTTCAAGGAGGCCGCGACCTCGGAAGGACGCCTTCGCGAGGAGGTACCCACACCCAATGCCAACCGTTGCGGCAATCAATGTTGCAAGCGTTGCCACACGCAGTGACAGCCATAGAGGGAACCAGTCGCTCATTTTTTTGTGGTCATTCCGTTTGGCGCAATGAATCCGTACTTCTTCATCACAGTGGTGCCCGTTGGTGACGACATGTAGTCCATCCATTGTTTTGCTGTGCGTGGAGATTTCCCTGTTGTGGTGACGACTGCTGCTTGAAGCAGAGGAGTATGTAGCGATTCTGAAATCTCAACGTAACGACGGCCATCGGCGATGGCTAATGACAGAGCGATAACGCCAATGTCGGCATTCCCGCTGTCAATTATCTTCTTGGTGTCCGAGATGTTCTCGCCATAGACCAGTTTCTTCTCAATGGAATTCCAGAGGCCAGCCGATGTGAGGGCTTGTTGTGCAGCCAGTCCGTAGGGGGCATGGGTGGGGTTTGCAATTGCAATCCGCGCGAATGATGATGACGTGAGACCTGTGATGGAGTCGGGGAGTGTTTCAGGTTGAGAACTCCACAACACAATCCGACCAATGGCGTAGTTGGCCTTAGTTGCGGCAAGTCCTCGATCTTGTTCGATGATCTCGTCAACAAATTCCGCATTCGCTGATGCAAAGACATCAAATGGGGCACCGTTGAGAATTTGCTCGCGTAACTGGCCCGATGAACCGAATGAGAACGTGACATCAACGTTGGTGTCGTTGGTGAATTGTTCGGCGAGTTCTTCGAATGCAGGCCGAAGATCACTGGCCGCTGCAATGACCAGCGCCGGGGTATCCGACGGTGAACTGCTGGCGGCCCCACCGCAGGAGCTCACGAATGTGAGTGCTGCGAGTACACGTGCAACTCGCGGCGCCAACCGTCTGAGAGATTGCTTGCGTTGCAGCGAGGACATCTCTTCAAGTTATATCTCTATTTGAGACTATCCAATAGTCCAATCTGGACTATTCTGTACATATGGCCTCAACTCTTGTTCTCGAGCATCCAGAAGCGGGGGTATGTCTCGCATTGATTCGGTCGGGAATCAATCACGGCTATCCCATCGCACAGGAATTTGCTGCCGATGGAGAAATCGGTGTTGTTCTCACTGCGTCGCGCCCCGTGGTCTATCGCGAGCTGGCGCTTCTTGAATCTCATGGCTTATTGACGTCGCGCGCAGATCTTGGTGCACGTGGGCAAGCAAAGAAAACGCTGAAACTCACTGCAGTGGGGAACAAATCTCTCGATGCTTGGTTGTCGGAGCCGGTACAACACATTCGTGATATGCGCACGGAGTTCTTGTTGAAAGTGTTGATGCGTGAGAAGCTTGAGATGCCGATTGCATCGTTTGTTTCTGATCAACGAGCAGCTCTCGCCGACGTCATCTCGACATTGGGTCGTGTTCGCGAGCATTCATTGGTGAATGCATGGCGGCGTGAACAAGCGCGTGCGGTGGTGCGTTTCTTGGATGAACTTGAGGGTCGTCAGACTCTGCACTCTCCAACAGATGGTGGCGATGCGATTCCACTCAGTGCGCGAAATCAGTTACAGGGAACTGTTCTCAGTGTGCAGCACGGCGACATTTTGTCGTCGGTCAAGATCGCAATCGCGTCGAACCAAATGATGACGTCCACCATTACGCGTGAGGCCACCGAGTCGTTGAACTTGGCGCCCGGGTCACCAGTCACAGCACTCTGTAAAGCCACCGATGTCCTGTTGGGAGTGCGCCCAGACAGTGAGTAACCCAGAATGCGCTGGGCGAATCGGCGTTTTTCGTTGCTAGGGTTAGTACCTGATATTTGGGGCTGTAGCTCAGTTGGCAGAGCGCTTGCATGGCATGCAAGAGGTCACGGGTTCAATTCCCGTCAGCTCCACCATTTGTTCTTTACGTGTTTGGGTCTAAATCGTTGATGAGCTCTAGGAATTGCCCTTGATTGACGAGGTGCGGATAGTGGCCCAGGTTGTCCCACACTTCCAATGACGCGGTTGGTACTGCGGTAGTGAGCCAATTGCCGTAGGCAGCACCCGGGTCGTTTCCATGCAGAGCGAAATAAGGAACAGTAATTCCTCCAACGAGTACGTCTACTTGTGTGTCAAGTTCTTCTGGACTTGAATCAAAGACTGTTCCCCATATGCCAAGTACTACCGCTTGCTTTGCATGACGATGTCCCGAGATGCGCGCCATCTCCTCTGAGGTGAGCGCGCCCATCATTGAGTCAAACATCATGGAGACTGCACTGTTGAAAGACTCAGTGGTGCCCTTCAGTAGCGGTTCAAGTTGGGACAAACCATCTTTGAATGCGGAAAGTCGCAATTGTTGATCAATGTTCACGATTGATCCACAAGGGAATAATGCGCCATAAGCACTGACAACAACCCCACCAAGTGAATGTCCAATCATGAAAGCACGATCGACGTCCTGACGATTCAATGTTGTCAAAGTGTCGCGAACGTCCGTTGCCATTGTGATGGGGTCGTAGGCCCCGCCGTCTGGACTTTGTCCATGTCCGCGTAAATCAACTGCAACCACTGTGAAATTCACTTGTAGTGGGGCAATAAGTGGGCGCCATGTTTCGCGCGATTCAGTGATGCCATGTACGAGTACCAGAAGTGGACCAGACCCACCGATTTCGTATGCCAATTCCATGTAGGCAACCTAATACAAGCCCAAGAACTACGATGACTAAATGCCGTTGGTGACCATTGTGATGCGGACCTATGAGCGTCCCATCTTTTTGGCACGGGCACTGGCCAGCGTGTGTGGCCAAACCTTTTCTGACTGGGAACTCGTGGTCGTCAACAATGGTGGCCAACCAGAGCCCGTGGATCATCTGGTGAGTTTGGCAAAACTGTCCCATCCAGCAGCTTCAATTCGCGTACTGCACCTCACCGAACGCGTGGGAATGGAAGAAGCCTCAAACTGTGCTCTCCGAGATTCATCATCTGAGTTTTTTGCGATTCACGACGACGATGATTCATGGAAGCCCTTGTTCCTAGAGGTAGCGACAGATGCTTTGGGTCGACACTCAACTGCAAGCGCCGTTGTCACCGGAGTTGTTCGTGTACACGAAACATTTAAGTCGGGGCGAGTGTGGCCGGTGGAGAACGAGATGTTTTATCTCACGCAAGAAGGTCTCACCATTCCAGGGATGATTGGAAAGAACACGTTTCCACCGATTGCTGCTTTGTTTCGTCGTTCCGTTACCGAGACAGTGGGAATGTTTGATTCATCGTTGCCTGTCTTGGGCGACTGGGAATTCAACTTGCGTGCATTAACCGTTGGGGACTTTGTTTTTCTTCCCGAACGTTTGGCCAACTATCACACGCGCACGCCAGATAGTGATGTAGCGGCCGGAAACTCCATCATCGTTGGACAAAGCCTTCATCACGAGGTGAAGAAGCAATTGCAGGAACGTTGGGACAGCGAGCTAGGACATGATGGCGTGTCAAAAGGTGAGATGTCGCGGCGTGCATCGGCAGAACTGGAAGCCCGCGAAGCCTCTCAGGCATCGGAGTCACATCAGCGAGTACAGCAACAACGAACACTTGGTGCTCAGGTTCGTCGTGCGGTCCGCGTCGTGGCGGCGCCTCGTCGATTGTTTCGTGGAGTGGTGCGTCGCGTCCGTGTACGGGTGGGGCGCTAATGAAAATGATCACTGCGCAAGAAGTATTGGATGCATATCCCAGCGCAACGTTGCTCTCTCTTGACTTTTTTGACACGTTGGTCACGCGGTCGGTTGCACAGCCCACGCACGTGTTTGCCGAGATGGAACGCAGGTTGATGCGCGAGTTCGGACGCCAGTGGAAAGGGTTTGCTCGCATCCGAGTTGACGTAGAGCATGAATGCCGTGTTGCGCTAGATCGGATTAGTTCATCAAGAGACGTCACGCACGATGAAATCATTGATGCGCTACGCAAGCACTACGGCACCACTGAAGAAATGGCGAAACATCTTCAACAACTGGAATGTGACTGCGAGATCGAGACGGCAAGCCCGGTTCCGTTTGGTGCCGATGTTGCGCGTCTTGCACTAGATCGCGGCATGAAAGTCATCATTGTCAGCGACAACTACATGCCGTCTCAACACTTAGTGCGGATGGCTCATGCAGCTGGATTGGCATGGGTGCAGGAAGAGCATGTTTTTGTCAGTTGCGAACACGGCGGAATGAAACACAATGGCTCGCTGTGGAAGACGGTGTTGTCGGCGGTTGGTGTGCCCGCAAAGAACATCCTCCATGTCGGCGATCACAAAATTCCAGATGAGATAGAACCCAGAAAATTGGGCATCAACTGCTACATCGATTCTCGCAGTTCGCAGTGGCACCGACATTCGCTGAACACCACTCCGGCGGTGGTGCCGTTCTCACGTATTGAAGCATCGCAGCGAAATTCTGCTTATGAGAGCTTTTCCGGGGTGGCTGCGCACTTAGGTGGGGGAGTTGTGGCCATGATGGTCGCTGCTCAGATCAAGGATTGTGTCACTGCGGTACGTCGTCGGGATATTGCGGGTCTTCACTTCGCCGCACGAGACGGCTGGATGGCGCACAACACGTGGCATCAACTTCGCACGACGTGGATCGACTTGCCTGAAGCGTCCTATTTGTCTTTCTCTCGCTCTGTTGTAGGGCGTGCAAACATCAAAAAAGTTGATGAAAAAGTTGCCATCAGGTTTATCGACGAACATGAGTTACTCACACCACGGAGGCTGTCGTCTCGATTTGGGTGCAACATCCAGTCTTCGTTTGCCGACGATGAAGTTCTTGATTCCGCAACGGCTCGACAGCTTGTCATGGATAACAGCGATCAGATTGTGGCGGCCTCTCAACAATTGCGGCAACGTCTCGTTGGATATCTGGGTCGAAGCGGGCTTCTCTCGCCAGGACACCACATTGTTGTCGATCTTGGATGGCGAGGAACCCCAATGGCCGACTTGGCTGACATTGTGAGCGAAGAAACACATGGTGCAACCACCATTGAAGGCAGATTTCTTGGCCTCTACTGGGATGCAACGATGAATCGGGTGCGGCTTCCATTGCATGGTTACGCAATGGACGACCTCGGCCCATTGAATGACAACATTCGACTTCTTGGCGCTGTTCGATTCCTTGAATTCCTCGTCACTGCACCACATGGCTCCGTGATTGACTTTGGTACATCTGAACGAAATTTCGAACCGATATACGCATCAATAGAGAATCAGTCGGACAGCGAGAAGTCGTTCGTCACTGTTGTTCTTGACTCTGCAATAGAAGGAGCAGTACAGATTGCATTGGGCACGCATCCGTCAGGTGTTGGGTTAGACGACATCACGCCTGATTCTGTGTGGGCGGCCATGATGCAAACGGCGCACACACCTCGCCACGACGAACTGGATGCATTGAAACAACATGTGCACGTTGCATCCGTTGACCATGCCGATGGGGGGCTGGCAATGATTGCTCCGGCACCAAAGTGGTCGTTAACGCTTCCTGTGCAGTGGTACTCGCGCGTCTACGACGACACCATGAAGACGCGTTGGTTTCAAGGATCTCTTCGAGACTGGGACCGCCACGAGTCTTCGCATGATTTTGCTGCTGGCGTGATGAGGTTGTGGCCATTCATGGGGCCCGTGTGGTGTGACGCACCGTAGGGTGAGTACGTGATTATCGACATTCAGTTCAATCAAGGCTCTGCGTCGTGGCCTGAACTGCGTGATGGCGTTCTTGCCGCAGAGGCCGCTGGTTTTTCAACGGTGTGGAATCTCGACCACTTCTCTGGTGCGATGTTCAATTCGGATTCAATGATGGAGTGCTTCACAAGTCTCACCGCATGGGCCACCGTGACATCTCGTATCAACGTTGGAACTCTGGTGACGAACATCAACAATCGTCATCCCGGATTGTTGGCAAACATCGTCAGCACGGTGCAAGAGATCTCGAGTGGGAGGCTCATTCTTGGAGTTGGTGCAGGAACATCTCCCAATAGTCCATTTGGCGCCGAACAGCGCGCGTTGAACATGGAAGTTCTCACTCCAATGTCAGCGCGTCATGAACGCCTGTTGGAAAACATTGCAGTCATGAAGTCCATCTGGGCTCATGATCGAGATGAATCATTTGTTGGGTTTCCTCGTCCGATGCAAGAGCCGCCCATCATTGTTGGAGTCAACAGTGTTGGGTTGGCCGCGTTGGCAGGACAACATTTCAATGGCATCAACACTCGCTTCAATCACCCGCAACGCGCGGAGTTCATTGCTGCTGCACAGAACGCCCATCATGGTGACAACCTTGATGTGTCGGTGTGGTCACCTTTTGTTCCGGAATATGCAGACCCTGCTCACCCATTTCATCAAGAACTAGTGGCCGATGGTGTCACGCGCCTCATTATGTTTGATCTTGGCGCCCCGCACGTAGAGACCATTGAGAAAACGCGTCGTTACTTGGCCTGAACGAAAACAGGTACGTCGTTAGCAATACGCCAACGAACGGCCTTCATCATGATGAAAATCATCATTGGGATGGTGAAGTAGTTGATGACCGACATGATGATGTCATTGAGCATCCATCCGTAAATCATCCATGATGTAGCCGACATGATGGTCATAAACCAGCTACCAACTGAGATGCCGTGCAAATTCTCTGTTTTTACGACATGAAACACTTGTGGCATCAGTGATGTGACGCTCACCATTGTTGCCATCCAGCCCACGGCAGAGGGCGATGCGGGGATGGTGATGAGAAGAAGCCCTGCAAGAACAACGCCGAACTTTGTCAACAGTGAGATTTTCATGCTTCCGTGGCGATACAAAACACTGATGATGATGAGTTGTGCAGTAATGAATTGTCCGTTTGAAATCCAAATGGCTTCACGGCTCATCGAGACTCCATAGGAAAACCACAGTGTTGAACCCACTAATCCATGCGCGACACTAAATGGCGAGATGCCATGTGATGTGTCGTGGCGCACCATTCTCCAGACTTGTGGCCAAATGAAAATGAGACTGGTGAATGTGCACCACACACCCATGACAGTGTTCATCATTTAACGACGATGTTGACGGTGCGGCCTCGAACCACAATTGTCTTCAATGGAGTTTTGCCGTCAAGTGCAGCAACAACGTTTTCCAATGCCATCGCTGCTGCAATGTGTGCATCGTCATCTGCGTCTGGCGCAATAGAGATACGGCCGCGAACTTTTCCGTTCACTTGCACAGGAACTTCGATGGCGTCTTCCACCAGCAGTGCTGGGTCGGCAACAGGGAAGGGAACATAGGTCACGGTGGTGGAGTGACCAAGGCGATACCAGAGTTCTTCGGCCAAGTGTGGACAAAGTGGTGACAACATCTGCACCAGTGGCTCCACTAATGATCGAGGCGAGGTGCCCGTGGCAGTGGTGTGTTGTGTGAGGGCGTTGTTGAACTCAATCAGCTTTGCAATCACTGTGTTGAATCGAAGGCCAGACATGTCGGCTTCAACACCTGCCATCGTGCGATGCAAGTGGCGCATCAACTCTTCGGGCGCAGCATCATTAGTGACGGCCAACTCTCCCGTGTCTTCATTAACGAGATTTCTCCATAAGCGCTGAAGGAATCGCTGCATACCCACGACATCGCGCGTATTCCATGGACGACTTGCATCGAGTGGCCCCATGGCCATTTCGTACAAACGGAATGTGTCTGCACCAAACTCTTCGTACATCTCGTCGGGGGTGACGACGTTCTTCAGGCTCTTGCCCATCTTCCCGTATTCGCGAGCCACCGACTCGCCGTTCCACAGATAGCGGCCGTCTTCTTCAACGACTTCTGTTGCAGGAACTGTTTGTCCGCGAGAGTCGCGGTAGGCGTATGCCTGGATGTAGCCCTGATTGAACAAGCGATGGAAAGGCTCTTCACTGCTGACATGGCCAAGGTCAAACAGCACTTTGTGCCAGAAGCGTGCATACAACAAGTGGAGCACTGCGTGCTCCACACCGCCGACGTACAGGTCAACGCCGCCAGTGTGCCCATCGCCTTGTGGACCCATCCAATAGCGCTCAACTTCTGGGTCAATGAACGCATCGGAATTGGTGGGATCGAGATAACGCATTTCGTACCAGCATGAACCTGCCCACTGCGGCATCACATTGACTTCGCGTTTGTACTCACGTGGTCCGTTGCCAAGATCGAGAGTGACGGTGGTCCATTCCTTCACGCGCGCAAGCGGTGGAATGGGGTCACTGTTTGCATCATTTGGATCTAACGCAGTTGGTTTGAAGTCTGCAAGCTCTGGTAACAACACGGGAAGCGCAGACTCGGGAACAGCGTGTGCATTTCCATGTTCGTCGTAGACGATGGGGAATGGCTCGCCCCAATAACGCTGACGTGAGAACAACCAATCGCGCAAACGATAGGTGGTCGTAGCGGTGCCGTGACCATTGCGTTCCAGCCATTCATTCGTTTTGGCCTTTGCCTCAGCAATGGATGTGAGTCCGTTCAGGCTCAAAGAATCATTCGCGGAGTCGATGTATTCGCCATCGCCATCAAATGCTTGTGGCCACGTGCTGCAGTCTTTCGATGGCGCGATGTTGTGTTGTTCAAACCACGATGCTGGTGGCATGGCAGTGGCGATGATGGGCAAGTTGTACGCGCGGGCAAACTCGAAGTCGCGCTGATCACCACTTGGAACCGCCATGATGGCTCCAGTTCCGTAGCCCATCAAGACATAATCGGCAATGTAGACCGGAATTTGTGCACCAGAGACCGGGTTTGTTGCATACGCACCTGTGAACACGCCGGTCTTTTGCTTTGAATCATCTTGGCGCTCGTCGTCACCTTTCGCTGCTGCTGCACGTTGATACGCCACGACTGCATCTCGTGCATCATCGGTGGTGAGCGACTCCACCAACGGATGTTCCGGTGAGAGCACCATGAAAGTTGCGCCAAACAATGTGTCGGGGCGAGTGGTGAACACTTCAAGTGGGCCGGCAGGCGATGCAAATGTGACCCGTGCACCTTCACTGCGGCCAATCCAGTTGCGTTGCATCAACTTGATGGGTTCTGGCCAATCGAGGCGATCGAGATCGTCGATGAGGCGGTCGGCATACGAAGTGATGCGCATCATCCATTGACGCATGTTGCGCTTGAACACTGGATAGTTACCGATGTCGCTGCGACCATCAGCAGTGACTTCTTCGTTGGCGAGAATGGTGCCAAGCCCCGGGCACCAGTTGACAGGTGCGTCGGTGAGATACGCAAGACGATGAGAATCGATGTAGTCATGACGCTCTTGCGTTGACATGTTGGCCCATGCGCGACCATCGGAGATGGTGTGCGCGCCTGATTCACACTCTGCAATCAGTTCGTCAATGCGACGTGCACGACCCTGTGTTGTGTCGTACCACGCGCCGTGGACCTGCAGGAAAATCCATTGCGTCCATTTATAGAACGCTTCATCGGTGGTGCTGACACTTCGCCGTGCATCGTGGCCCAATCCAAGACGGCGCAACTGACGTCGCATGTTTGCAATGTTTGATTCAGTGTTGATGCGGGGATGAACGCCAGTAGTGATGGCGTGTTGCTCGGCGGGCAATCCGAAACTGTCGTATCCGAGTGCGTGAAGAACATTGAAACCCTTCATGCGCTTAAAGCGGGCATAAACATCCGTGCCGATGTAGCCAAGTGGGTGACCAACGTGGAGTCCCGCACCAGAGGGGTAGGGGAACATGTCGAGAATGAATGCTTTTGGTTTGCCCGCCAACGAGTCGAGATCTTTCAGCGGTCCCGCTGGGTTCGGCGCGTTATACGTGCCGTTGGCGTCCCATGTGTCTTGCCAGCGTGACTCAATATCGGCAGCTAGACGCGCCGAATATCGAAAAGGAGGAAAATTTGTTGCGCCAGCAGTGGGGGGCGTCGCCGATTCAGTCATGGTTGTGCCATTCTAGATGGCGTGTCTAAGCAACGCCCAAGGTCGGGTCGCCGTCAGCCCAAGGGTGGTTCCTCACACGGATATCCCCGCACTGCTCGTTTATCGGAAGTTTTGCGTGAAGTCATCGCCGATGAGCTCACCAAGATCGACGACGAACGTCTCGATTTGGTGACGGTCACTGCCATTGATGTTGACCCTGAAATGAACCGAGCAATCGTGTACTTCGACTCAATGTTTGGCGAAGAAGGTGATGAAGGTGTTATCGAGGCCCTGAACGAACACCGCGCTCGAATTCAGGCTTCTATCAATCGTCAGATGCATGCACGAAAGACGCCGATTCTTTCTTTCAAGCCAGATGAGGTCATTCGAAGTGCCGCGCGAATCGAAGAACTTCTTCGTCGCCAACCAGATACATCTCCCATCGTCCCTGACGACGCAGAGTAAATCGTGGCGCGTCGCCGACCCCCAACGGTGCACGGACTGGTCTTGTTGGACAAGCCGGCGGGTATGACGAGCCATGATGCGGTCTTTCGTCTACGCAAGCACTTTGGTGAAAAACGAATTGGACACGCTGGAACTCTCGACCCCGATGCCACGGGGCTGCTTGTTATCGGAGTAGGCAACGCAACGCGATTGATTCGATTCATGGGTGAGATGGACAAAACATATTCCTGCGAGATTGTGTTCGGATCAGAGA
>JBIIJW010000005.1:0-20493 GCA_044233525.1 Ilumatobacteraceae bacterium
GACCATGGACTTTGAGATTCCCACAGACATTCAACAGACCCTTCATGACCTCGACGCGTTCATTGAGGCTGAGATTAAGCCACTGCAGGCCCAAGACGACAACGAGCGCTTCTTCGATCATCGACGTGAATGGGCGCGAACGGATTTTGACAACGACGGCGTTCCGCGTGCTGACTGGGAAGCACTGTTGCGTGAGATGCGACGTCGCGCAGATGCTGCTGGTTGGTTGCGTCTTGCGCTGCCAAAGGAGTTTGGCGGTCAAGATGCCAGCAACTTGAAGATGGCGATTATTCGTGAACATCTCGCCACCAAAGGCTTGGGATTGCACAACGATTTGCAAAACGAATCCAGCATTGTTGGCAATTTCCCCACCGTGCTGATGATGCGCGACTTTGGTACTGAAGATCAGAAGAAGAACTGGATGCCCGGATTTCTTGATGGCACCAAGCGATTGGCCTTCGGTCTCACAGAACCGGGCCACGGCAGCGACGCCACATATTTGGAAACAACTGCGTATCGCGACGGTGATGAGTGGGTACTAAATGGAATGAAGCGTTGGAACAGTGGTCTTCACCACGCCACACACGACATCATCTTTGCGCGCACCAGCGGAAAGCCTGGCGATCCCAAAGGCATCACTGCATTCTTGGTTCCAACAAATGCACCAGGTTTCAAAGTGGAGTTCTTCTGGTGGACGTTCAACATGCCTACAGATCATGCAGAAGTCAGTCTCACTGATGTTCGTGTAGGTGCAGATGCAGTCTTTGGCCCACCAGAAGAAGGATTGGCGTTAGCGCAACACTTTGTTCACGAGAACAGAATTCGTCAAGCAGCAAGTTCGCTTGGTGCAGCTCAGTTCTGCATTAACGAAGCAGTTCGTTATTCGAATGAACGCATCACGTGGGGAAAGAAACTCAGTGTGAACCAGGGCATTCAGTTTCCACTCGTTGAGTTGCACACCGAGGCGGCCATGCTGCGACAAATGATTCGATACACGGCATGGATGTTGGACCACAAACATCACATGGAGGTCACACACTTGGTGGCTATGTGTAACTATCGCGCTAACCGCTTGGCCTGCGACGCAGCCGACCGCGCCATGCAAACCTGTGGTGGGGTGGGGTACAGCCGACACATGCCGTTTGAGCACATTTATCGACACCACCGCCGATACCGCATCACAGAAGGTTCTGAAGAGATTCAAATGCGCAAAGTCGCCAGCAATCTCTTCGGGTTTGGGGCATCGGCCAGTCGTTGATGAACCCAGCAATCCAGAGTGACCAATAGAAGAAGATTCCTCACTGTCCGCCCTCTATGACAGAGGCGGGGCGCACGACTACCGTTGCATCTATGTCAACAGCAGACGGCACCCCCATCGATATCAAGCCCCGCAGCCGCGACGTTACGGACGGCAACCAAAAGGCTGCGGCTCGCGCCATGTTGCGCGCTGTTGGTCTTACGGAAGAAGACTGGGTGAAGCCACAGATTGGTCTTGCTAACGCATGGAACGAAGTCACTCCTTGCAATATGACTTTGCGTCGACTTGCTGATCAAGCAAAGCAAGGTGTGCGGGCAGCTGGCGGAGTTGCCCTTGAGTTTGGAACCATCACTGTCTCTGACGGCATCAGCATGGGTCACGAAGGAATGCGCGCCAGTTTGGTGTCGCGCGAAGTTATTACCGACTCCGTTGAAACAGTTGTTCATGGTGAACGTTTCGACGGTTTCATTGGATTTGCCGGGTGCGACAAGAGCATTCCTGCAATGTTGATGGCAGCAGCACGTCTGAACTTGTCAAATGTGTTTGTGTACAACGGTTCAACCATGCCAGGTGTGCATGAAGGCAAAAACATTGACATCACCACTGTGTTTGAAGCAATTGGTGCATGCGCTGCGGGCACCATGACGCAAGAAGAATTGCTGGAGATTGAAAAGTCTGCGTGCCCTGGCGAAGGTGCATGTGGCGGCATGTTTACGGCCAACACCATGTCATCAATCGCTGAAGCGCTCGGCATGAGCCTTCCTGGCTCTGCATCTGCACCAGCAATTGATCGTTCGCGCGAAGACGATGCGCGCCGCGCAGGCGAAGCTGTCATTAACTTGTTGCGTCTCGGAATTCGTCCACGGGACATCATGACCAAAAAAGCCTTTGAAAACGCTATTGCTGTGCTCAGCGCACTTGGTGGTAGTACCAACGCAGTTCTCCACTTGCTGGCAATTGCACATGAGGCTGGTGTTGAGTTAGATCTCGATGACTTCAATCGCATTGCAGAAAAAGTTCCGCACATTGCCGACACAAAGCCAGGCGGCAAATACCACATGACAGACATTCACCGCATTGGTGGTGTGCCTGTTGTGTTGAAGCACCTGTTGGATGCAGGTCTGTTGCACGGTGATGTTCTCACCTGCACTGGCAAGACCATGGCCGAGAACTTGGCTGAGATCAATCCGCCACAACCTGACGGCGATGTTGTTCATCCGTTGTCAGATCCCATTCACACAGAAGGCGGCATCAACATTCTCACCGGATCACTTGCGCCAAAGGGAAGCGTGGTCAAGGTTGCTGGTCTCACTGAAGATCAAATGCAATTCGAAGGTCCTGCGCGAGTATTCGATGGTGAAGACGGCGCAATGGACGCCATCATGACCGGCAACATCAAACATGGTGACGTCATTGTGATTCGCTATGAAGGCCCGAAGGGCGGCCCAGGCATGCGCGAAATGCTGGCAGTCACTGCAGCATTGAAGGGTGCCGGACTTGGCGCAACAGTTGCACTCATTACCGACGGACGTTTCTCTGGCGGAACTTGGGGCTTCTGTATTGGACACGTTGCACCTGAAGCAGTCGATGGCGGTCCCATTGCATTCGTGAAAGAAGGCGACATCATTCGCATCGATGTGCCCACGAAGGCGCTCGATGTTCTGGTGGACCCGGCAGAGATGGAGAAGCGCAAGGTGGGCTGGAAGCCAAACCCGCCGCGTTACACAACAGGCGTTCTTGCAAAGTTCGCCAAGCTGGTACAAGGTGCCGACAAAGGCGCCATCACCAACGTGTCTCTATAGGGAGAGTCGGCGTCAAACCCTCGAAAACCCTTGTACAGCAAGGGATTTCGTCACTTTGCACCACCCATGTGGTGTCATGAGGGTCCAATGCCAGATTCCTCTTCTTCATCACCAGATACAACAGCGCCACAGGTCTCGGACAACTCCGGACTTCCAGACACCTTCACCATTTATCTGACTCCAGATGAGTTCATCGAGATCTACGCGGCGGCAATTCGTTTTGCATCGGCACCAGTGGGTGCGGACACGGTCGACGTGAGTTTCTCTGCAGATCATCGCAGATGGTGGTTTAGTGAAAGCAATGTGAATGGATACCTGCAATATCCAGCTGACGAAGAAGATGAATTCGTTGGCGCAATCACATTGCCGATTTACGTATTGCAGGCAATTGCAGACTCAAAGTTGTCGGCTGACGAGTCCGATGTTGAATTGAAAATCGACACGGTGCAGAAGACCATTACGTATACGTCCAATCAATGCACGTTGACAGTTCCTCTTCCACACCAAAGGCTTGCATGCATTGCAGAAGTTCCAACGCGGACACAGCGCATCATTGTGCAAACACCGCATCTGGCTCAGTTGGGTGCATTGTTGGCCCAAATTCCTGTGTACCTACCCGATGAGTTAGACCAAACAATGGAAACCGAATTTCCATTTATCAATTTCTCTTACGACGGCACTGACCTGCGAATCACTCGCGATTGGTCCCGTTTTCATGGTCCAGTTCTGTCCATGACCATCCCAGCTGGCGGCGATTACCGCGGATCATTCTCTGTGTATGGCGCAATCATTGCTCGTGAATTTGCACAGATTGACACCTATTCACATGGTGCATTCACCTTTGAGTTCAATGAAGATCACCCCAGTGTGTGTCACATGACTTGTGCAAGTTTCGGAATGGTGGTCGAGATGGGGCATGAGTATGTCTTTAGAAGTCGACTCGGTCTTGAAATGGCGCTGTTGTGTGCAGACGCAGAATTCGAAGTACAGCGCGATACGCGTATTGGCTGGAATCCCGTCGTCACTTTGCAAGCAGGCACACGGACGGTGACCGCAACCATCACTCCAGACGAGAGTGGAGAGGCAAAATATGTCCGGCTCAACACCGACATCATTTCCGACTTGGAGTGGAGTCCAGCATTGGCTGCGGAAATCAACGCATGGAACGATCAGTGGCCGGCGGTCAAGTTGTTGTGCACAGACGGAGTACTTCACGCGGTTGCAGACGTACCAATGGGGGCACTCTCAAGTATCAGCGAAGTAGTTGTCGGC
Source organism: Ilumatobacteraceae bacterium (assembly GCA_044233525.1). Classification (GTDB taxonomy): domain Bacteria; phylum Actinomycetota; class Acidimicrobiia; order Acidimicrobiales; family Ilumatobacteraceae; genus UBA2093. The sequence goes on from JBIIJW010000005.1 coordinate 4,333, forward strand.
CTTGTCGCGAAGGCCCAGATTGTCGACGAAGTCATCGCTGCAGTTTTGTAATGGAACCTACGAACAAATGTTCTTATAAGGTTGCAATGTCCCTAATTACCTGCCATACTTCCCATCCCCCCATACGAGAGAAGCAACTCGAGAAAGGAGTGCAGATGACCGAGAGACGGTTTATAGGCGAGATATCGAACTAGTTCGTCGGGCACCAGCTTGTCCGACAAACGCGGTTCGGATTTGTCCTATCCATTACAACAACTCACCGTCTCTACAACTAAAGGAGCATCTGCATGTCCCATTCATCTTCCCCTTTTCACGACGACTTCGGTCCGTCGGATGAAGCACTGTTGCACACCTATGCAGAGGTGGAGCAGTGCGTTCTCGATCTGGAACCCAAGGTTCGCGAGATGAACCGCGTTCTGGTTCCACTTTTTGGCAAGTGTCCTACATCGGCAGATGGCAGCTGGGCGTACTTGGCAAAGAACGACAACGATGAATTCATCATCGGTTTGGAATCACTTCCTATTGACTGTGTGATGGCGCTTGTTGCACGTCTCGCAGAGATGGTGGTCATTCTCGACGGCAATGATTCCGGCGTTCGTGTTCGCGACACCTACCAACCAGACTTGGGGCCATTGCTCCTCGGTGAAGTTGCTCGTTTGCAGGCTGTTCCCACCACTCACACACGTTGGGTGCGTAAGTAATGATGCCCGACTTCGAATCTCATAAGTCCCCGTGGACCATTCGTGCGACCATGTCCGAGTTGATTGAGGTTGCTCAAATTATCGGCATGGTGGGGCGTCGTAATGGAAATAGCGATTCCAACGTGTGGTTAACGCGTATTCCAAACGGTCGTCGTTTGTGGATTATCCGCGAACGCGTTCTCACTGCGTGGGTCACCGCAGATGCTGAATCAACAGATCCACTCTTTGCGTTACCGATTCCCGACCGTCTGATTTCCCACCTTGTCGACCTGGCAATGGGAAGTGGCGGCGTCGATATCTATTACAACGAGATGGACGGCAGCATTGTTGGTCGCGGCGCAGATCGCTACGTGTCCATGGACCACCCAATCAATGTTGAGTTCACAGAAAAGGACATGCCATTTGTCGAGCATGTTCACGGAAGTCACTCTCAGACATCTGTGGCAGAAGTGTCCATGAATGACCTGCACTACTTTGCAGACATCGCGCACGATGTTCCCAGCGGCGTTGACTGGGAAGGCAATTCCGTTTATGCATTCGCAGAAATGTTCATTGGTGACAATCGCATTACATGGACCATGGACTGGCGTCAGCATTCTGCCGGGCGCATGTCGGGTTCCATTCCGGCAAAAACCACTGAATCATCGCAAGTGTGCTTCTATCCGTACCCATTGGCGCGTTTCTTGCGTACCCGTGACGAACACGAGCAGGCAAAGCTCTTCCTCGACTCCGAACATCCCGATTATTTCTTTATCGTCGGCGATGACTGGGGTGTGCGCGTGGTGTGTGACCGCTATGAGAACGCACGCTGGAGCACCGAATTGCAGATGCGCTTGCGTAGGTCCGGGGTGGACGTCGCAGACATCACGTCAGAAACACTTCCGGATGCCATTCGCTTCACGGTGGACCAAGGTGAGTGCTTCGCATCAATTCATCCATCTGAAGATCAGATGTCTGAATACATCCGTCTCACACACATCGCGGGTAACAACATTCCGGACTCGCAGGACGTGCTGAAGGAAATCAACACACTCAATGGTTCTTTGTATGGGTCTCGTGTCGTTCTTCGTGAAGGCGAATTGCGAATCGTCACAGAGTTTCCTGCAAGTGCACTCAGCGATTTGGATTCACACATGAATGCATTCAAGAGTGCGTTGCAACATTGTGCTGGAGTGACTGTGTTTCTTCCGCTGTTTTCTGACTGCAAGTAGCGAGAAAGCGAAACAACTGAATCAGGCGTGACGCCGTGCCGCTATGGCGCGCCATCCATACATCGTCGCTCCCAGAAAGATTGTGGCGACGATGATGAACGGCAATGCTGTTCCGCGGTCAAACACAAGATTGCGTAACAGCATGCCGATGGAGACAGTCCCAACCCACGGCCACACCACGGTGAGGGTCTGCTTGCGAAGCGCGAACACTACGTGAATGGTTGTCACTGCAATGACAAACGGTGCTGCCACATACAAAACGCCTGAGACTCCGGTGTCGGTGTCGTGGTTACGCGTACCAATGATGACAAGCGCCATCACACAAAGAATGTCGAATGCGAGTGCCTTGTAGGCGTCGCGCGTGAACATCTGTGCTAGTCGGTCTCGTCGTAGTACTCGCGACCAAGGTGCGTGATCTGGTCTTCACCCATCATCCAACGCAAGGTGTTCTTCAACTTCGCAAGCTGAATGAACAAGTCGTGTTCTGGGTAGAGGCCAGGTGCCACCTGTGGGCTCTTGTAATAGAACGACAACCATTCCTGGATGCCACCAAGTCCCGCACGTTGTGCAAGGTCTGAGTACAAGATGAGGTCAAGTGCCAACGGCGCAGCGAGGATGGAGTCACGACACAGGAAGTTGACCTTGATTTCCATCGGGTAACCAAGCCAGCCAGTGATGTCAATGTTGTCCCAGCCCTCTTTGTTGTCGCCACGAGGTGGGTAGTAGTTGATCTGCACTTTGTGGAACACGTTGCCGTACAGCTCTGGGTTCAAGTCCGGGCGAAGAATGTCTTCGAGAACTCCCAACTTCGATTCTTCTTTTGTCTTGAAGTTTTCAGGAGCATCTAGAACTTCACCGTCACGGTTACCGAGAATGTTGGTGGAGTACCAGCCAGCAAGTCCCAATTGACGAGCCTTCAACATTGGGGCAAGCGTTGTCTTCATTAACGTTTGGCCGGTTTTGAAGTCTTTTCCAGAGATGGGAATGTTGTGCTGTGTTGCGTATTCGCGCAAACACGGCATGTCGACAGCCAAGTTTGGTGATCCGTTTGCAAACGGCACACCTTCCAGTAACGCGGCGTATGCGTACAACATTGATGGAGCAATTTGATCTGAGTTTGCATCGATTGCTTTTTCGAACGCTTCGATGGTTTGGTGATCGGGGCCTGGCTCAATGAACACTTCGGTGCTGGCACACCAGATCATCACCAGACGGTCCACTTTCTTTTCGTCGCGGAAGCGGTTGATGTCGGCACGAATGCCGTTCAACATTGCGCGCTTGCCAATTTCACCCATGGTGTGTTCACCGGTGAGGTTGCGTGCGTACTTGCGTTCAAAGGCGGCCTTCATGGGGCGAATCTCACGCAATGTCTCGGCGATTGCTTCAATGTGCTTGCCCTGTTCAAGGACACCAGCGCGTGACGCAGCAACATAGGCATCGTCGGGGAAAACATCCCATGCGCCCCACTCGATGTCTTCGAGTCGAGCGAGGGGAACGAAATCCTTAATGAGTGGTGAGCGACCATCGGTGCGCTTTCCCAAACGGATGGTGCCCATCTGGGTCATGGAACCAATGAGGAGACCTTGTCCGCGCTTGGCGAGTTCAACGCCGGCAATCAAGGTGGAGGCCACCGCACCGAGGCCAACGGTGAGAACACCAAGCTTTCCTTCGGCAGGGGCAATGGAACGAGTTTCAGACATGGCTTCCACGCTAGGCGACAGGGGAGGGCCTCCCTTGTGACGCCCGTTGTTTCTGCGCAGGAAATTGACGAAAATCAGCGATTAAACGGGATTTGCGGCGATGAATTGGTTCACAACAGCGGCGAATTCTTCGGCTTTGTCTTCTTGAAGGAAGTGTCCACCACCAGCGATGATGACGTGTGGCTGGCCCTGAGCTCCCGGCACGTCCCGTTCAAACACCTTCTGTCCGCCACCAGTGACGGGGTCGCCGTCAGTGAACGAAGTGAGGAATGGCTTGTTCCACGCACGAAGAACATCCCAGGCCTTCTTATTGGCGATGTTTGACGGGTGGTCCTCGCCATCGGGATACAGGGCTGGGAAGATACGCGCACCGGCTTTGTAAGTCTCATCGGGGAACGGCGCGTCGTACGCAGCGATCTCTTCGGCAGATAACTCTGTGGCGCATCCACCGTTCACTAACTTGCCGACGTCGAACACGGGAACTTCTTGGGAGAACTTCTGCCACGCACGGAATGCATCGGACGGCTGACGAACTGCAACGGGAAGGCCGGTGTTCGCAATAACGATACGAGTAAAGCAGTCAACGTTTTCGGTTGCCACGCGTAATCCAATGAGACCACCCCAGTCTTGACATACAAGTGTGAGGTTGGTGAAGTTGTTGGTGCGAAGCCATTCATTCATCCACGTAACATGGCGTTCGTAGGTGTAGTCAGATGTTTGTGTTGGTTTGTCACTTCGACCAAATCCAATGAGGTCTGGTGCAATCACGCGATGACCAGCAGCAACGAACGACGTCATCATCTTGCGGTAGAGATACGACCAGCTGGGCTCGCCATGCATGACAAGAATCGTGGTGGCTGCGTTAGTTGGGCCAGTTTCGTAATGCGCTACTCGCAATGTGTCGCTAGTGCCATCACCTGCAGAAACAGTGGTGTAGACGGGCTGGTAGGGCCAGTCGGCAATGTTGGCGAATCGTTCATCAGGGGTGCGGACACTCTTCATGTCTTCTAACTTACGGCACCGTCCACAGCACAACTTGAGTACTGTCTACTCGCTAGATGCAATTAGTCAGAATCAATCTCGTTTCGGGCTTATCATCAAGGATGCGAAACCTAGGGGGCTATGTGGACGCAGTAACACCAAAGAAAAGTTCAGCACTTCAGATTTTCTTGATAGTGACCGCAGTGTGGGCAGGACTGTCAATTTTCGGCTTCCTAATTGATCGCCCAAGACCACATTTGATTTGGAACGTATTTGGCGGAATGTCATTTCTTCGCGAAATTGTTTTCATACCAATTCCTGGATTTCTAGATGATCTTCTCAACTACACAGATTTCGTTGGTTTGTTTCCGGTGATACAACTTGCGACATTCGCAACCGGTGTAATCGCGATCATCATTCTTGTGTCTAGAAAACGAGAGTTGTTGACAATCCTGCTGGTACTCCTCGCAGTGCATGTTGCAGTTCGCTTTATTTCGTTTCTCGACTTTGCGCTTGATTCAGAATGGCGAGAGTTTGTTGGATTATGGATCATTATCCGGATCACATTGATTGGTGCTGTATTGCCATTGCTGCTTGCCATCGTGCTTAGCTCTCTCATGTTTTCTGAACGTTTTCCACAATTGATTCCAATACGAGACTTGGTTGATCCACTCGGGTCAAGTAAGGACTTTGGCCAAGATAAGGCTGTTCAATTCACTGTGTTATCTTCAGAAAACAAACCATTTACGCAGGGGGCAAATATGTCAAATGAACAACCACCACCAGTACCACCGAGTTCGCCGTTCTCATCTTCTGGCTTCTCGGCTTTTGACCTGAATACCCCTCTCTATTACGTGCAGGTTCTTGGTGCAGGCGATCGTCTTTATTCAGTAGGCGAACTGCAGCAGATGGCGAAGCAGAAAGCTTTGAAGCCAAACACAATGGTGCAACACAAAGATGCGGGTTATCCAGTGCAAGCTTCTTCCGTGCCCGGAGTGTTCTCCGATAAGCAGTGGATCACGGCGATGCTGTTGAGCTTCTTTGTGGGCTTCCTTGGAGTTGACCGCTTCTATCTGGGCCAATCTGGTTTAGGAATCGCCAAACTCCTGACCGGTGGTGGCTGTGGAGTATGGGCATTGATTGACTTCATTCTCATTGCAATGCGAAGCGTCAACGACTCTGACGGTCGTCCGCTCGCATAGAGCACCTCATCGTGGAACTCACCCCATCTCTGGATGAGTTGGGGTGGTGTCCGTTTGGTCTTGTCACGGGCCAACCGTGCCCCCTGTGCGGAGGTACCCGTGCCGTTGTCTCGCTAGCCAAATTCGATCTGGGGAGTGCGTGGCAGTACAACGCGCTAGTTGTATCAGCTTGTGCTCTTGCGATTGCCTGTGCCGTGGCCTTCCTGGGGTCTTTTCGCCGTCGGAAGGCACGTCCAGACGATGTTCTCAATCATCTTCGACGCTGGTTCAGGTCTCCCCAACGCGGTATCTCGCCTGGAATAGCGACAATATTGCTGGTGTCATGGGCTTGGAACCTGGGCCGCTGGTAGCCGTCAGACCTGAGAGTAGCGTTTGGGCAGAAAATGCGTACTAAACGTCGCGAGTCGGGGCTCTGGGCATGGCATCTGGGGTTGCGAACCCTCAAATAGCAGTGGCAGACTGAATCCGATGACGACTGGAAACACCCATCAGAACCCGCTTGTCGTAGTTCTGTAGCGCGTCCGGCACCTGCCGAACGCGCTGAAAACCACCCAAACGGGGTGGTTTTTTTGTTTCTCAGGCAAGAATCACTAGTACCCACCAGACATAGGAGACATCACATGTCGAAAAAAGAGATCCTCACAGGAGCCGAAGCACTCATTCGGTCTCTTGAGATGGAAAACGTGGACGTCATGTTTGGGTTGCCTGGTGGTTGCATCTTGCCTGCATACGACCCACTTCTGAAGTCATCTATTCGCCACGTACTCGTTCGTCATGAACAAGGCGCCGGCCACATGGCACAAGGGTACGCACACGTCACGGGTCGCCCTGGTGTTGCCATGGTGACAAGTGGTCCTGCCGCAACAAACATGGTCACGCCGCTATGTGACGCATTCATGGACAGCATTCCAATGGTGTGCATCACTGGCCAGGTCAGCACTTCTGCAATCGGAACCGACGCATTCCAAGAGTGCGACACCGTCGGCATCACGCGCAGTGTGACCAAGCACAACGAACTTGTCATGCGCGCACAAGACATTCCCATGGCAATTCGCCAAGCGTTCCACATTGCAACAACTGGTCGCCCTGGTCCAGTGCTAGTTGACCTTCCGAAAGACGTGTTGCAAAACACCATGGAATGGCATTGGCCAACAGATGAAGAAGTGCAAGATGCACTTCCTGGTTATCGCCCAGTTACCAAGGGTCATCCACGCATGATCAAGGAAGCCGCAAAGTTGTTGTTGGCATCCGAGCGTCCCGTGTTGTACATCGGTGGTGGTGTGTTGAAGGCGCATGCTGCAGAAGCAGTGCGCGAACTCGCTGAACTGCTGAAGATTCCTGTTGTCACAACGTTGATGGCGCGCGGAGCATTCCCAGACGATCACGAACTGTGTTACGGCATGCCTGGTATGCACGGCACCGCAACTGCAATTACAGCGATGCAAAAGGCCGACTTGTTGTGCGCACTCGGTGCACGTTTCGACGACCGCGTCACTGGCAAAGTGTCGTCGTTTGCGCCTGATGCAAAGATCATTCATGTTGACATTGACCCTGCAGAACAAGGCAAAGTGCGTAAGCCCGACGTTCCCATCGTGGGTGACTGCCGCTTGGTCATTGAGGAAATGGTGAAAGCAGTCAAGGAATTGTTGGCTGAAGGAACAAAGCAAGTCGATATCACTCCATGGCGCAGCCGAGTGAACGGTTGGAAAGAGCAATTCCCACTCACGTACGAACCATCAGAACCAGGCGCTCGTTTGAAGCCACAATTCTGTTTGGAAAAACTTCGCGATGCGTCACCCAAAAACACCATTCTTGTCGCCGGCGTTGGTCAGCACCAGATGTGGGCCAGTTTGTTCTGGAAGTTCAATGAACCATATTCATGGGTGAACTCTGGCGGTCTTGGCACCATGGGATTTTCTGTTCCTGCCGCAATCGGCGCAAAAGCTGCGCGTCCCGATGCAACCGTATGGGCCATTGATGGTGATGGTTGTTTCCAAATGACGGCACAAGAACTGGTGACTGCAACAACTGAAGGCATTCACGTGAAGATTGCAATTCTCAATAACACCTATTTGGGAATGGTGCGCCAGTGGCAAGAAATGTTCTATGGCGAGCGTTATTCAGAAGTCGATCTCTCTGGTTGTCCAGACTTTGTGAAGTGGGCTGAAGCAATGGGCTGCGTTGGAATTCGCGTTGAATCACCAGAAGAAATTGATGCAGCGATTGAACGAGCAAACAGCATTAACGATCGCAGCGTTGTTGTTGAATTCCGTGTTGAAGAATTTGAAAAGGTCTTCCCCATGGTTCCTGCTGGTGCAAGCAATGATGAAGTTCTTCTGCACCCAACGCAAGAGAGTCGCCGGGAGTTCCTCAAGTGAGCACCATCAACACCAATAATCCCTATGGGGATTCACATCATCACCACATCTTGTCGGTGTTGGTGCAGAATCGTCCCGGAGTCCTCGCACGTGTTGCAAGCTTGTTCGCGCGTCGCGGTTACAACATCTTTTCGTTAGCCGTTGCACCAACCGAAGACGAGAACTACAGCCGTATCACCATCGTGGTCGACATTTCAGCCACACCGCTTGAGCAAATTGTGAAGCAATTGTTCAAGCTGATCGACGTGGTGCGCATTACAGAACTCGATCCACGCAAATCGGTGGAGCGCGAGCTCATGGTGGCCACGGTGCGAGCCGACGGCGACCAGCGGGCTCGAGTTATTGAGGTCGCCGGCATTTTCGAGGCCAAAATCTTGGCAGTCGGAGCCGACGTTCTCACTATTTCTCTCGATGGAGAACCCCAGAAACTCGATGATTTTGAGGAATTGTTGCGGGGTTACGGCATCGTAGAGAGCCAAAGAACGGGCAGAGTCGCTCTGCCCAAGTTGGAACGTGAGGCACGAAAGGGTGCCACAAAGGGAAAGGCAAGCTGATGGCAGCAAAGATGTACTACGAAAAGGACACCGATCCTTCAATTATTCGCGGCCGCAAAGTCGCCATCATTGGTTATGGCTCGCAGGGTCACGCCCATGCGCTCAACCTGAAGGAAAGCGGCGTGCAAGTTGTTGTCGGTCTTCGTGAAGGTTCGAAGTCTGCAGCAAAGGCGGAGGCTGCTGGTCTCACTGTGAAGAGCATCTCCGATGCCGCAAAGTGGGCAGACGTCATCATGCTCACCATGCCAGACACCGAACAGAAGGCCACCTACAACGACCACATCAAGCGCCACATGAAGGCCGGCAAGGCTCTTGCTTTCGCGCACGGTTTCAACATTCGCTTCAAGCGCATTCGTCCGCCAAAAAATGTCGACGTCATCATGATCGCACCAAAGGGCCCAGGTCACCTCGTGCGTCGTACGTACACCGAAGGTGGCGGCGTTCCATGTTTGATCGCAGTTGAACAAGATTTCACTGGCAAGGCAAAAGAACTTGCATTGTCCTATGCAGAAGCAATTGGTGGTGCGCGTTCAGGAATCATTGAAACAACATTCACCGAAGAAACTGAAACAGACTTGTTCGGCGAACAAGCAGTTCTTTGTGGCGGCGTTGCAGCATTGGTACAAGCTGGATTCGAAACACTGACTGAGGCTGGCTACCAACCAGAGATGGCCTATTTCGAGTGCCTGCATGAAGTGAAGTTGATTGTGGACCTCATGTACGAAGAAGGCATCACCGGAATGCGCTACAGCATCTCCGACACTGCCGAGTACGGCGACGTCACTCGCGGACCACGCGTCATCACTCCTGCAACAAAGAAGTCAATGCAGAAGATCTTGAAGGAAATCCAAAGTGGCAAGTTTGCTCGCGAATGGGTGAAGGAATCAGAAGAGGGTCGTGCAAACTTCAACGCATTGCGTGAAGCAGGCGCCAAGCACCCCATTGAAGAAGTCGGTGCACGTCTTCGCTCCATGATGCCGTGGTTGTCGGCAGGCAAGCAGAAGGTGTCAGACGTTTCAGGCGGCTGATTTTCCTCAGTTTTTGAAAGGGCTCGGGTGCTTCGGCACTCGGGCCCTTTTTTATGTGAAATTTTCCGAAATTTGGGGAACTTGTCCGTCCACTGGGTCGTCAAGAAGGGAGACCAAGACACGGGGGACACCATGAAGTCAGTACGCACACTCATCACCACCAGCCTGACGGCGGCAGTGGCAACAGTTGTTTTGTTCGGGGGGACTGCCTCTGCGAGCACTGGTGGGTCGGGCCACAAGCACGGACATTGCCACCACACCAAGCACGGCCGCGGACACGCCTACGGACACCGCAATCACGACCATTCATGCACGTTGCCGAGTGTTCCCGCTACGACAGTTCCAGACACATCGTCGCCCGCCACTTCGCCATCCACCACCGTGCCGGCTTCTGCTTCAGAACCTGCGGCGGAGAGCGAATCGTCAGTTATTTCGCGACCCGGTTCCGACATCGTGATCATTGAGGAACCAGCACCAGAGACCTCTGAGACTCCGTTGCCGAGCAAATCAGTTGCACCTCGTTCGGATGAAACGCCAATAGAGGCGCCGGCAACATCGCCAGTGAATACGACGGCACCGGTCATTTCAGATGAAACATCATCGCCAAAGTCTGTTGATGTAACGATCCCTCGGAATGCCGAAGATGGAGTTGGTTTGCCAGAAGGCGATAACGAAGTGGCGATTCCCGCTGTTGTTTCGTCTGATGGTGAGACTCAAGCATCGGGAAGCCCCGAGGTCGTGAACAAGAACGCAATGGGCATTGAGGGCAGCATCTCACTCTGGTGGCTTGCAGTTCTGTTGGCCGTTGTTGCAGAGACCATTCGGCGTATCCGCAACGCTCGAAACCAGAAAGAAGTGTCAACCCAAGGCGCCTAAAGACCTCCTCTCAAGGGGTTGGCTAATTCCCGACTTGGTTAGTCGGGAATTAGCCAGTAGGGTGCGTCGCTATGAGTAACGCCAATTGGGGTTTTGAGACCCGCCAGATTCACGCCGGACAAGAGCCAGACCCCACCACGGGCGCACGGGCCGTTCCTATTTACCAAACAACGTCGTATCAGTTCCGCGACAGCCAACATGCAGCCAACCTTTTTGCGCTTGCTGAAATTGGAAACATTTACACGCGTCTGATGAACCCCACCACGGGAGTGTTGGAAGCACGTTTGTCAGATCTTGAAGGTGGTACGGCGACTGCAGTGGGCCTTCCAGGCGCGTTGGTTGTTTCATCAGGTCAAAGCGCAGAGACTCTCGCAATCTTGAACGTGGTGGAAGCAGGCGGACACGTCGTTGCTTCGCCATCGTTGTACGGCGGTACATACAACTTGTTGCACTACACATTCCCGAAGATGGGCATTGAAGTCACATTTGTTGACGATCCAGATGATCTTGCACAGTGGAAGAGTGCAGTCAAAGACAACACAAAGTTGTTCTTCGGCGAAGTTCTTGCAAACCCAAAGAACGACGTGTTTGATATCGAAGGTGTTTCAAAAGTTGCACATGACATTGGCGTTCCGCTGATGCTGGACAACACAGTTCCCACTCCGTATGGCATTCGTCCGTTGGAATGGGGCGCTGACATTGTCGTTCACTCCATGACCAAGTTCCTCGGTGGACATGGCACGTCAATTGGCGGCGGCATTGTCGATGGTGGAAAGTTTGACTTCTCTGCAAGTGGTCGTTTCCCCAATTTCACAGAGCCAGACCCCAGCTACCACGGTCTTGCATTTTGGCCAGCACTCGGTGCGGGCTCGTACATCATCAAGGCGCGCGTTCAGTTGTTGCGTGACTTGGGAATGGCCGTCAGCCCATTTAACGCATGGAGCATCTTGCAAGGTGTTGAAACATTGTCGTTGCGTATGGATCGCCACTGGTCAAACACCGACAAAGTCGTTGCGTTTTTGCAAAAGCAAAGTGCCGTCGCGTCGATCAACTACGCCGGCTTGCCCAGCAGCCCATGGCATGAGCGTGCAAAGAAGTACTTCGGTGGCAAGGGTTATGGCTCGGTCATTGCGTTTGAACTCAATGGTGGGCGTGAAGCAGGTCAGAAGTTTGCAGAGGCACTGAAGCTGCACAGCCATGTTGCAAACATCGGCGATGTGCGCTCGTTAGTGATTCACCCAGCGTCAACAACGCACAGTCAGTTGACAGAGGATGAACAGCGTTCAGCCGGTGTTGCACCAGGGCTCGTGCGTTTGTCTGTCGGCCTCGAGTCTATTGAGGACATCATCGCCGACCTTGAATTGGGCTTCGCCGCAATCAAATAACTAGTTGTCGCTCTCGTGCATGAACGGCAGAGGGTAAATATCCATGTGCGGTTGGTCGACATCGCGCACAAAAAATTGAAGGCCGTTGGTAGCTACAGATGTGTAGCTACCAACGGCACTTTCAGGGCTGGGAGAGGGTAACCCAGTACTTCTAATTGGCTTTCCAACTGTGCCTACTAGAGAGTCGCTGAAATTGTCGAGAGCGACTCCGAAGTCATCTCCGACAATTTGCATGAATTAATTCTTAACTGTGAGGACGATGCCGCACTTAGCAGCAAGCGTCTTTAGTTGTCTCTTTTTCGCTTTGGTAGGGAGGCCTTCAGGTCGTGAGAGGCCATATGTTGCAAGACACGCCTTCTGACCTGTGCTGAGTTTGGCAAAGCGACCCCAAATTCCGCACTCACGTGCAGCTTCTCTGACGCTTGCTTTTCTATTTGGTCCAGGCGCAATGTTTGCCTTCGCAGACAACAAACATGCCTCCTGGGCAGGGGTGATGTTGATGTTCTTGGGCCCATTGTTTCCCTGAGCTGACACGCCGGACACACCCAAGCCGCTGACACTGAGAGCCAGCCCAAGTGTTGACACTGCCACTGCCTTCTTCAACGATACTTTCATTCGTTTTCTCCTTTGTATGAAAGAGTGAATCCTCACAAGATGCGAACTCACTCCTTCCATTATTGGGAACGAACTTGTAGAAGAGTTGACGAATTTCTTTGGATTTCCTATAGATGTGTTCTTCAGATTTTCCTCAGGATTTCCAAAGGTTTCCGTGTGATAATCAAGGTCATGGTCAAGGTTGGGTCGTCGGTCCGAGTGTTGGTCGTCGACGATGAAGAGAACATCTCGTATTTACTGACCGCGGCACTTCGGAATCAAGGATTTGAGGTCGAATCGTGTGGCCGGGGCGAGGATGCCGTTGCCCTTGCACGAAGTTTCAACCCTGATGTTCTCATTCTCGATGTGATGTTGCCCGATAAAAGTGGGATTGAGGTTGTTCGATCGATCCGGAGTCAAGGCATGTCTGCCCCAGTTATTTTTCTCAGCGCACTTGGAAGTGCCCATGACAAAGTCTCCGGTTTGACAGCAGGTGGCGACGATTACATGGTGAAGCCATTTGCATTGGAGGAACTTCTTGCCCGAGTGGACGTCCAACTGCGTAAAGCGGGACTATCAAAGAACCCTGCCATTCTGGAGATTGATACCTTGTTGATAGATATCGAAGCCCACAGGGTGTGGCGCAACCATGTTGAGGCGCATTTGTCGAACACTGAGTTCAATCTGCTTCTTTATCTCGCGAGTCATCTAGGAAAAGTGCTTTCGCGAGCTCAAATTCTTGATCACGTGTGGCAATACAACTTTGATGGCGAATCGTCAATCATCGAGACGGTCGTCAGTAATATCCGACGCAAGATTGATTCTGAAGGTCATCGTCTCATTCATACAGTTCGTGGTGTCGGTTACAGTCTTCGAGTCCCTGAGTGACACTTCGACTTCGTCTTCTCCTTGCCTTTTCATTGGTAGCACTCTCTATCTGTGTTGCTGCTACCGCAATTCTTCATTTTCAGCAGATCTATATCGACAATCAAAGTGATGTGCGACTTGAGCGACTGAGCGTCGTTGCGGAAACAATCATTTCGGAGTCTGAAAATGCGAACTCAGACTCTCAAATTATTCTCGATGCATTGTGGGAAGGCTATATCGGCGTCTTCGAAAGTGACGGCTCACTCACTAACGTAATCACACCAGTCTCCGATCCGCTGTTGCGTCCGGCTGTTGATCTGTACTCTGCTTCTGTCGAGCCGCAAACTGTTAGTTCCTCATCTGGTCGCGCAAAACATGTTCGAACGAAGACCGTAGCTCTTGAGGATGGTCGAGTCGCATTGATCGGACTCATCATGACCGAAGGCAACAATGTCATCGCTCAATTGCGAGTGACTTTCTTCGTTGTGGGCATGCTGATTTTTCTGTTGCTTGGAATCGTGCTGTGGTGGATATATCGATTGGGCTTGCGGCCGATAAGAAATTTGACTCGAGATGCCGATGAGATTGCTTTGGGACTAAAGAGAAGAACGGTGGAGACGGGCCTGCACCGGGCGGTTGAGACTGCTCAGCTTGAACAGTCCATCAATCGGGCACTAGACGTGAGCCAGAACGCCGAACTCACGATGCGGCGCTTTTTGGCAGACGTTTCGCACGAGCTTCGAACTCCGCTTACTTGCTTGCAGGGGTATTCCGCGCTGTATTTCTCTGGTGGATTGACGACAACTGAACAAGTCTCTGATGCCATGATGCGTATTCAGGCTGAATCCATTCGAATGTCGAAATTGGTGAACGACCTTCTCACTCTCAATGGTCTAGAGGTAGATGAGTCGGTAACAAAAGAACCGGTTCAACTTGCTGTCGTCCTGGGGCATGTGAAATCTGATGTTTTAGCTGCGCATCCCGAACGAACAATTGATGTTGATTGTGACGAATCTATTGAAGTTCTAGGCGATGGTGAACTGATTTTTCAGGCGGTCCTTAATCTGGCGGCTAATGCAATCCGACATACCACTAGTGGTACTCACGTGACGCTTGGGGCTCAGTCATTGAACGGGTCTGTCCGTATTAGTGTGAGTGATACGGGGGCTGGAATTCCTGCCGAACATTTACCTCACATCTTTGAACGATTTTATCGGGTGGACCACGGGCGAGATTCAGGTTCTGGTGGTTCGGGACTGGGCCTAGCAATAGTCGCCCACATCATGAAAATTCATGGTGGGACTTATGGAGTCATTTCAGTAGAAGGCAAGGGCACTGAATTTTGGATTGAATTCACCCAGTGACTGCAGAGGAAATGGCACACTCACTCGTTGTCGTCGTTTTGGTTTCGGAGAAACTCTTCTAGCTCCGCAGCCAAATCGTCACCACTTGGCATGTTCTGTTCCACGAGCTGATCGTGGCGGCGTTCCAACATGTGAACGTAGGCCGATGCTTGAGGGTCACCTTCGACGGCCGCATCGTGTAGCTCTTGCCAACGACTGATTTCGTTTTGCAAGTTGGTGTGATCTGTTGGAATACCTAAGACGTGTTGCAGATGTTGCAACAAAGCGGCTGCACTTTTTGGGTGCTGTGCGTGCATGAGGTAGTGCGGAACGCCAACACGCAAACTCACACTAGGAATTGACGCCCGATCGAGGGAATCAAGCAACACGCCAGCAACACCGGTGGGTCCTTGGTATTGCGGTCGAGACAAACCGAGACGGGCAGCTAAATCGGTGTTGGTGGTGCTTCCCACAACAAATGGAACACGAGTGTGTGGCACCTGTTCTGCGGCGGCGCCAAGGCTGACCACAAGATTGCATCCCAAACCGCGCGCAACGTCGACAACACATTGCGTAAAGATTCCCCATGACACGTGTGGTTCAACACCGTTCACGACGATCATGTCGCGGGCACCTTCGGGGTAGCGAATGACCATGAATTCATTTTCTGGCCAACGCACTTGGCGTTCACCGTCTTCATCGAGGTACACCTCAGGGCGTTCTTGGGTGAAATCAAAGAACGGATCTGGGTCGATATCTGCAACAACGGTGCAGTCGCGTTCTTTCAGCATCCAGTCAAGTGCAGATGTGGCAACACCACCGATGTCGAATAATCCGCGTAATGCCACCAGCATGACAGGGTTGCGAAGCGGGGCAATTTCGTCCCAATACGTCTCTAATACTTCGTCAACCGTGAGTGCCATCAGGCATCACTCTACGAACGAAGATGGTCAACCACCACGTCGATGCAGGCTGTCAGTGCAGCAACATCGGATGGGTCAATGGCGGGGAACATGCCAATGCGCAACTGATTTCGACCAAGTTTGCGGTAACTGTCCGTGTCCACCACGCCGTTTGCCCGCAAGATGGCATTGATGGCATTTGCATCAACGCCATCGACGTCGATCGTGGCAACAACGTCGGAGCGGTGCGCGGGGTTTGTAACAAATGGCGCAGCAAAATCTCGTGATTCTGCCCACGAGTACATAGTGCGAGCAGATTCCGCAGTGCGTCCTGCAGCCCACTTCAATCCACCATGTGCATTCATCCACTTCACTTGCTCATCCAACATGATGAGTGTTGCAAGTGCAGGTGTGTTGTAGGTCTGGTTGGCAACAGAGT
>JBIIJW010000133.1:0-4791 GCA_044233525.1 Ilumatobacteraceae bacterium
GCTGTTCCCGCAAGCTCATTCCGTGCACAAGCTCGTGGTGGCCGCGGCGTAAAAGGTGCAACACTGAAAGAAGACGACATTGTGCGTCGCGTGTTGTTCACTACGGCACATGCGTATTTGCTGTTCTTCTCCAATCGCGGACGTGTGTACAAACTGCGAGCCGCAGATATTCCAGAGCGTGAGCGCACAGCAAAGGGCATTCCCATTGTCAACCTGTTGCCCTTGCAAGCAGGCGAAACAGTTCAAGCAATCATTGACACGCGCGAGTTCCCAGGCGAACGATTCTTGTTCTTCGTCACCAAGGGCGGCCAGGTGAAGAAGACTGCATTCGATGCGTACAACTCCAGCCGTCGCGACGGACTTATTGCGTTGAATTTGAAAGACGGCGACGAACTGGTTCGTGTTATTGAAACCTCTGGCGACGACGACATCTTCATCATCAGTCGTTCGGGTCAAGTCATTCGTTTCAATGAACAAGAAGTGCGCCCCATGGGTCGTACTGCAGCAGGTGTTCGCGGAATGAAATTGCGCGCTGGCGATGAAGTGGTGTCTGCAGATCCAGGGCACGACGACGATGCACTGCTCATTGTGTCCGATGCGGGTTATGCAAAGCGCACACAAATTGCTCACTTCCCACGCAAGGGCCGCGGAACGCAAGGCGTTATTGGTGTGAAGATCACCGACAAGAAGGGCAAAGTTGTTGCCGCTTTCATGGTGGGTCTCGACGATGAAATTGTTGCGGTGGCATCAAACGGTGTTGCAATGAGAACCGGGGTCAAGCAGATCTCCAGTCAAGGACGCGCAGCAACTGGTGTGCGTCTCATGAATCTCGACAACGGAGCCGTCGTTGCTTCGGTTGCACCAATTCTCGCAGCAGACGAAGAATAAGTCGCGCGGCAGTATCTCACTGCTGTCCATCGTGTGGGTAGCCATCACGTTGTTTGGGGTAGCGGCCATCACACGTGCAACTGTTGTTGTTCATCATCGTGCTGTTGTGCAAACCAATGCAGACGCCATTGCGCTTGCCGCAGCAGATCATGGAGACGAGACTGCGCGTCAGTTTGCACGTTTATTGAATGTGCGGGTTGTCTCCATGAAGAGGGGTGCTCACACGGTCACGGTTCGCATCGTTGCTCACGGGCAAAACGCAGAAGCCACGGCGTTTCATCCCATGTGACTCATCTCGGGCTACCTCGCTCACTACGCTCGTGTTATGTCCCGTTCCGATGAATCTGCCTCGACGCGCCGACGCGTCCGCAAGGTCACGAGAACTATTCGAGACATCGACACGTGGAGTGTCTTCAAGGTTGGTCTGGTGTTTCACGCAGCCTTGTATGTGGTGCTTCTCATCACTGGCGTGTTGTTGTGGAATGTGGGAAGCGCCACGGGCACCATCGACAATGTTGAGCAGTTTCTTGAGTCATTTGGTTGGGACTCCTTCACCTTCAAAGGGGCCGAACTGTTCCAATCGTTCGCCGTCTTGGGCCTATTTGGGATCGCCCTCGGAACTGGGCTGTGGGTGCTTGGAGCCATTGTTTTTAACCTCATCACCGAATTGGTGGGGGGCGTTCGGGTCACTGTCTTGGAAGAAGAAGTGGTGGCCCGGCCGGTTGAGCCCGGCCAACCTCACAGATAGCCCCCTTGGAGCACCTTCTTGGTTCCAGCATTTCTCGAGAGACGAATTGCATCAGACTGCAGATAAACGTAAAAGCCCTGAATGTCTGATGCATTATGGTTTGATAACTGGGGGCATTTAATTAAATAACCCTTTTCTCTTCTTCTAATTAATCAGGGGTCTTTGGTGAGTGAAAATCAAAACAACAGCGAACGCCGAGGTTGTAACAAACTTCTAAGAAATCGCTCAAGTCGACTCGGAGTTCTATTGCTCGTTGCTAGTTCAATATTCTCAGGACTCTCGGTGCGCGCTGAAGCAGCACCAGTTCGCACCGAAAGCTACATCGTTCGTTTAAGGAACGGCGTCAACCCATCTAGATTTATTGTGGCGCAGATCAAAAAAGGAGTGAAGCCAACCGAACTCTATACGAGCGTATTCCCAGGTTTTCAAAGCCGCTTAAGCCCGTCTGCTTACCAACGACTCAAGCGAGATTCAAGAGTTGCTTCCATATCACGAGTCCAAACCTTTTCAATTCCAAGGACTCCAATTGTTCGTGGCGTGGGCTATGTGTGGGGACTTGACCGTATTGACCAAAAAACCCTCCCGCTCAACAATTCATACGCACCAAGAACTTCAGGTTCAGGAGTTTCCGTTTACGTAATTGACACGGGAATTGATGGTTCACATCCAGAATTCGGGGGACGAGTCACTACTGGATTTTCTGCGATAACTGGGCGAGGAGGAAACTCCGATTGCAACGGACATGGGACACATGTTGCGGGAACTGTTGCTGGAACAAATGTTGGAGTAGCTAATCGTGCAACAGTTGTTCCGATTCAAGTTCTGTCATGCTCAGGACGAGGTTCCACGGGGCAAATACTTCGGGGAATTGATTATGTAATTGGACTTCATCAAAAGGGAGAGCCAGCTGTAGCGAATTTAAGCTTGGGTGGTGGCATCGATGCCGCTCTTGACGCCGGAATTCGTGCAATGGTTGCTGACGGCATAACTGTGGTTGTCGCAGCCGGAAATTCAAACGCTGACGCATGTAGGACAAGTCCTGCACGCGAACCCCTTGCAATTACGGTCGGCGCTACAAGCCAATCTGATACACGAGCATCCTTTTCGAACTTCGGCGGATGTCTTGACATCTTTGCTCCGGGAGCAGAGATTCTGAGCAGTTTTCCAGCCAACCGCTACGCGCAACTTAACGGCACGTCAATGGCCGCTCCTCACGTTGCTGGTGTTGCGGCGCTAATTCTTGCTGCGAACCCGCAGTTTTCAAGCAGTCAAGTTACTAGTGCGCTTATAGGGGGTTCGACTCCAGGTCAAGTGATCTCGGCTGGGGCTAGGTCACCGAACCGAATGCTTTTTTCAAATGTTGATGCTTCAACTCCACCTCCGACGACAACAACTCCACCTCCGACGACAACAACTCCACCCACCACGACCGTTCCAGTTACGCCAACCGCGCCCGGCTCAGTCAACTCATTGCGTGCGATTGCTTCGTCTACATCAATTGTTGCGATTTGGTCGTCTCCATCAAGTGGAGGAACACCAACGAATTACGACATTGAATACAAGAAGTCCACCGATGCACTCTGGACTTCGGGAGGCAGTTCTTCAGCGGCCTCAACTTCATCAACCATAAGTTCTCTTAGTAGCGGAACTTACATAATTCGCGTTGCCGCGAGAAACTCGGTAGGGCGATCGGCATTCGTTGAATCTTCGCAAGTAACGATTTCTGACGCGACCCCAAGCGTCTCATTAACTGCGTCAACGTTTAAGGATCCGTGGACAAGAGCAGCTGTATCTTCCATTCGGCTGGACAGTAGCGGTGGTCAAGTCTCTCTTGATATTGAACTGAGGGCATCGTCGGGTTTACCAAACTCAAGTGACCAAGTTTGGGGCCAATTGTGTCCGGCTGGTGCAACCTATCCTGACGTAAATCGCTGCACTGGATCTTTGTTTCCAGGACAGTCATCCTCAGGAACGGTTGGTACCTATGGCGGTCTCTTCATTGTTTCCTCTGCGGTACCGACTGGAACCTGGTACGCATCCATCGAGGTCAGAACTACAAACCAGATTGTTCACTTGTTAACAATTCCTTTGACCATAGAAATCTTGCCACCACTAGTTTCTACGCCTTCTGCTCCAACTGGGCTTACAGTAAGTACAACTTCAACGTCCGCACAGTTGACATGGAATCCTCCATCAAATAACGGAGGAGGAGTGGTCACAGATTACGTAGTCGAGTATTGGGCTAAGGGAGGTTCAATCTGGACACGTGTTCAGGACGGTGTATCAACTTCGACTTCAATGTCAGTTACGTTGCCGCCAAACTTCTATTCATTCAGGGTTGCGGCTGTCAACTCAGCGGGCATCGGGAGCTTTGTCCAATCCGGGGATGTTCAGATTGCGCCAGTCATTGAGATTTACTCAGACAAATACATGAATACATCTCAGATAACAATTACTTCAATCAGAAAATCCGGGTCTGGTACTACTTGGCTGTACTACGAAGTCAGGCTTTGGGATCCATTCGGTGGCCGCCTGCCGAATTCTTTTGGAGGACAACTATGTCCAGCCTCGTCGACTTACCCGTTTGGACCTGGGTGTACTGGTGCAACGTTCAGTAAGACGGCTGGGCACTCAACAGACGCCACATATCGAGGGCTTTTCGGAATTGGTTCTGCTTCGCCCACTGGCCAATGGAAAGTGACCTTCGACCCAACCGCTTCAATTCGGATTGAATCCCCAAGGCGACTGGCCGTGTCCTGAACAGCCAAAGAAGTGGTGGCCCGGCCGGTTGAGCCCGGCCAACCTCACAGATAGAGTCATAAGTCCCGCAAGGGGCTATAGCTCAGTCGGTTAGAGCGCATCCCTGATAAGGATGAGGTCACAAGTTCGATTCTTGTTAGCCCCACCACTACCGCCACCGCCGTTCGGCTTGGCGCCGCTCCCATAGAAGGAGGCCAGCGTGAAATTCATTCGCCAAGTCCTCCTCGCTATTTCCATCGCTGGCATGGTGGCAGGCGTTTTGCGCCGGCGCACCAAAGGCGTGGTGGCCCCACAACAGGGTGGGTGGCGCGAGGTCACCCCGCAGCGATAAGCCCATGTCGCAACAACCTTCGCCGTTGATTGGCATTGTTGGCCACGGAATTGTTGGGTCGCGG
>JBIIJW010000114.1:0-5434 GCA_044233525.1 Ilumatobacteraceae bacterium
TAAAGCAACTTACGCTCAGTGACAGCGGAAGTACTTGTCGAATGTGCTCACATCACGTGCGCATATGACTCAACAGTGGCTGTGCACGACGCACACGTCACCATCTTTCGGCAAGATTTCCTCGGAATCGTGGGACCATCCGGTTCTGGAAAGACAACACTTCTCAAGGCAATCCTTGGCGCGGTTTCGCCCGTGGAAGGCCATGTCACGAAGAAGCCTAGTTTGCGAATGGGCTATGTGCCACAAGTGGAGAGTGTGGACTGGAATTTTCCTGTCACCGTTTTAGAAGTCGTTGCCATGACTCGAACATCGGGCCGACTATTTCCACGAGTCACCGCCGATGAAAGAGCCGCAGCACTTCACGTTTTGGAACGGCTCGGATTGAGCGGTTTAGAGAATCGTCACATTCGTGAATTATCGGGCGGCCAACAGCAGAGAGTTTTTGTTGCTAGGGCACTGTTTCATCAACCAGAACTTTTGGTGTTAGACGAACCAACTTCCGGCGTTGACGTGCGAACCCGCCATGAAGTGCTGCATCTGTTGGCAGATCTTCACGACGAAGGAATGTCCATTGTTCTCACGACACATGACTTGAATGGTCTTGCAGCGCACCTTCCACGAGTGGTGTGCATGAACACCCATGTTGTCGCCGATGGTTCACCACTTGAAGTATTAAACCCACAGGTGTTAGAGCAAACGTATGGTGCTCCGATGGAAGTGCTGATTCATGGAGGGATGCCTGTCATTCTCGAACAGGGCAGCAGTGACGTGGTTCGTCGCCTTGGAGGACTGGCGTGATGATTGCCGCTGGCCTGTTTGAACCATTTCAGTATCAGTTTTTTAACAATGGTTTGTTGGTGGCCACCATCGCTGGCGCATTGTGTGGACTCTTGGGGGTCTTTGTTGTTCTGCGTGGAATGTCGTACATCGGTCACGGACTATCTCATGCAGTTTTTGGGGGTGCCGCAGCATCGGCGGTGATGAACATCAATTATTTCATCGGTGCTGGAATTTGGGGAATTGCGTCGGGCATCATCATCGGTCGAATTGCGCGCCGTCGTTTAATTGGTGCCGATGCTGCTATTGGGGTTGTCACCACTGCATCATTTGCGTTAGGTCTCGCATTATTGAATCGTTATGGCCAAGCCAAGAAGAGCATTGAAGCAGTGCTCTTCGGGAGTGTTCTTGGTGTTGAAACCGCAGACATCATCGCGGTATCTGTTGTCGCTATTGCCACGGTTGTCATCATTTTCGCGTTGTATAGACACTTCTTATTTGCGACATTTGATCCCGAGGTGGCTCAAACATCTGGAGTTCGAGTGGCTGTGATTGAAGCTTTATTGATGGGAATGCTGTCGCTCACCATCTTGGTCACGATGCGCGTGATTGGCACGTTGCTGATTTCTGCTCTTCTTGTAATCCCTGCATCTGTTGCGCGCATGACAACGAACTCATTCGCTCGAATGTTGTGGATTTCTCCAGCAGTCGGTGCATTCTCGGCATTAACAGGGATGTATCTCTCGTATCATCTTGATACCTCGGCGAGCGCCACCATTATTCTGGTTGGAACAGTGCTGTTTATTTGTGTCTATGCGTTCACCGGAATTCGCGGGCGCTCGCGTATCGCACATTTGCACCACGTGTAATCAGGCGTTGTCGCGTAGATTCCATTCAACGCCGTCGGCCGTATCGCGCACTTCGATACCAATGTTGACAAAAGCATCTCGAAGAATGTCGGACAAGTCGTAACGCTTCTCGGCGCGAACAGTGGCGCGAACGTGCAACATTGCTTCAACGTAGGGTGCAACAACATCGCGTGGATTCTTCACGCCACTCACCGCTGCATCACCCAACTGTGAAATCATTGAGCGCAGTTCTTCGCGTGCTCGGTCCATCACATCGCTCTGGAGAGTGTCGGCCGACCACTTATGCATCGCATTTTCTAGCGCCAAGCAGGCTCGAACCGCACTATCTGCATCTCGTTGTTCTAGCGCCTTTGCGAACTCTTGTTGATGGAGGCGTAGTTCTTCTTCCAGGCTTCCTGGCGCTGCAGTGTGGTGCGAGGAAGTGCTGTCTGCAGTCTCGGAGAGCGAGGAGTTTGTTGTGCGCGATGTTTCGGCAGAATTTGAAACGCCGGCCCATGGGTTTTGCAGAGTGGACAGTGGAATAACCGTTCCCGACGCGTGGACATGTGATGTTTCACGCAATCGAAGTGTGACAGTGCCGTTTCCCACCACGGTTGCCGTCTCTGCATCTAGGTCAATCACTAATCCCGTGTGTTCGTCGACTCCAAGAACCCATGTTTCAGGGTCGAGCATGGTTTCAAACAGTTGGAGACGAGTTTCGCCGAGATAGCAATATCTAGTGTCATGGTTCGCCCCTTCTGCGTTGTCGTAGTGAGGGATGACAGCGGCGTTGATTCCGATGGCCGACAAGATGTCTAAACCATCTAGTCGTTCAACGTTCTGACCAACTTTGTAAATCTCGTAGACCGGTACGGTTGCTTTTCCGAGCGTAAGGGCGGCAGCTGATGCAAACGTCACGATGCCACCACGGGTAATTTTTTCGGTTAAGACCCGTGCAATCGATGATCCACTCCATTGGCGCAATGCATACGTGGGTGAACCAGGTCCAGCAAAAATGTAATCAGCGTCTGCGACGGCTCGAAGGCCACGTTCAACAGCAACGGGATCTGCGGACAGGTGAGTACTGGTGAGGCGCACGAGCCCAGCAACCGTGATGTCTACATTGACCGATGTCTTGAAGTACTCAACAGCACGTCTCGCAAGTTCGGGTGCATTTTCTTGAAACCCGTATGGAGTGTCGAGAAGAACTGCTTTGGTGGGTGACGGAAGTTTCGAGGTGAGTGAGCGATGTGTGGACACCATTGTTGGCGCAGTTTCGCCAGAACCCATGATGGTGAGAATGCGTGGGAGTGTCATGAGAAAAATCCTGTGTTGATGGCATCGTCGACCACGGCCGCGAATCGATCTGGAAACTGAGCATGTAAGTCATGGTCGGCTGGTTCGAACCATTCTGCACTCCCGCGCGAAAGCGTCGCAACAGCATGAGCAACTTGACGCCGCTTCGACTCGGTGTGCGCATCGTTACCCTTGGTGGCCGGTGTGAATAACACAGGAACTTGGATGTGTTCCCACAACTGCGACGGGTTGTGCTGCCACAAGCCTTGCAACACGGCAAGATGGCGATCGAGTGTGAGCCAAGGTCGAATGGTTCCGTCTGGCAAGTGTTCCATATTGTGCATTTGGCCGTCGATTGCTTCTTCAGTCCAATCTGGATGTGCAGCACGAATGTATGAACGAAGGCGTTCGTATTTCATTCCAGCTAGCGCCGGCGGGCTGAGTGTTCTCGAGCATTCGTCCCAGTCGGGGAATGCGTGTGAGAGTTCAATTGTTCCGCCGTCGACGGCGACAACACCTCGCAGCAACGCTCCGTGTCGGTGCGCGCATTCAACAACAATGTTTCCGCCCCACGACTGACCAAGCAAGATGGGCTTGTTCTGCGGGTTGTTGTATCCGTTCACGGATAACAGAACATCGCAGATGTCATCGGCGATGGTTGACATGTCGTAGCCAGTATTGGGCTTGTCACTCAGGCCATGTCCGCGTAGGTCGATTGCAGTCACCGCGTGCCCCATGGCGGCGAGGGTGCGCGCTGCTCCGTCCCATAGTCGGGCATTCGACGCAAGTCCGTGGATGAGGAGAAGGGGGACGCCAGGGGATTCTGCGACGCTGGACCAGGTGACCATCCGCAGGTTGACGCCGTCTCGAAGGGTGACGAAGCTTGATTCTGGGTGAAGGGTCACTCTTCTAGTGTCGCACCGTTCTCAGCATTTGGCACTTCGAATCGCACATCGACAGAATCGGGTAATAGGGTCAAGGCCAGACAAGCAAAGGGGATGTCATGAAATTGTCGATGGGTCTCGGTTATTCCGGTGGGTTCAAAGAAGCGGTCAATCGCGTCGTTGAGTTAGAGAAGGCAGGCCTCGACCAGGTGTGGATTGCTGAGGCATACAGCTTCGATGCAATCTCACAGGTTGGGTACATCGCTGCAAAGACGAATCGCATTGAAATTGGAACCGGAATTGTCAATGTGTACACCCGTACCGCAGCGTTAATGGCAATGACCGCCGCCGGTTGCGACTATGTGAGCGACGGACGTTTCATTCTCGGACTAGGTGCATCGGGGCCACAGGTCATTGAAGGCTTCCATGGCGTTCCGTACGAAAAGCCAATGCAACGCATTAAGGAATACATCGAAGTGTGTCGCAATGTGTGGGCGCGCGAAGCACCACTGCAGTACGACGGCAAGACCGTGCAAGTTCCACTTCCTGCAGGTCAGGGAACTGGGCTTGGGAAGGCATTGAAAATCATCAACCATCCAGTTCGCAAAGACATTCCCATTTGGTGGGCATCGTTGAAGGACAAGAGCGTGGAAGCCACAGCAGAAATGGCAGACGGTTGGTTGCCCATCATGTTCTACCCAGAGCGTTACCACAACGTGTGGGGTGATCAGTTGAAGGCCGGCCTTGCTAAGCGCGACCCCAATCTTCCACGTCTCGACATTTCCGCAGGTGGAATGTTGGCAATCGACGATTCATTGACGGGCGATGCGCAAACAAAAATCCTCGACATGGCACGACCAAACATGGCGTTGTATGTCGGCGGTATGGGTGCGCGTGGCAAGAACTTCTACAACGATGTGTGTCGCGATTATGGCTTCGAGAAAGAAGCAGTGGAAATTCAGGACTTGTATCTGGATGGCAAGAAAGACGAAGCAGCCGCGGCTATTCCTGGGGAATGGATCATGAATGCAAACCTTGTGGGAAGTGCTGGCTTCATTAAAGAGCGAATTGCGGCATACAAAGAAGCTGGTGTCACTGTGTTGTCGGTGAATCCGGTTGGGCCAGATCCTGTTGGCCAGATTGAGAAGCTTCGCTCCATCGTCGACGCCTGAGCACGACCATGCTCACTGTCAATCGAGTTGTCCCTGGATGGGAGACTGTTCGCGACGCATTTGTTGAAGGATTCAACAACGGCGAAGAGCACGGTGCACAAGTTGCTGTGTATCACCGTGGCGAATGTGTTGTCGACGTGGTGGGCGGCTGGAAAGACAAAGAGCACACACAGCCATATGGTGAGGATGCGCTGCAAGTCGTGTTCTCCACCACAAAAGGAATCGCATCGCTTGCAGTAGCAATGTGCGTGGAAGAAGGACTTCTCGACTACAGCGCCACTGTTGCTACGTACTGGCCTGAGTTTGCTGCAAAAGGTAAAGAGAACATCACTGTTGCTCAACTGTTGTCTCACCGTGCAGGTCTCTACACCGTTGACGGACCAATCACGCTAGAGGAGGCTTTGCACTGGGATACGGTGACGCAACGGCTGGCCAACACTGCACCTCGTTTTGATGT
>JBIIJW010000115.1:0-5431 GCA_044233525.1 Ilumatobacteraceae bacterium
GTGACCAACCCATTGCCGAGCGTGGAGAGAAGCCAGGTCGATTTGCGTATCCGCCACAGTTGCTACTTGTAGACGGAGGCAAAGGCCAACTGGGCGTTGCAGTTGCAGTTGTTGCGGAGTTGGGTCTCACCGATGAAATTCCAGTTGCTTCACTGGCGAAGCGTTTTGAAGAGGTCTTCATTCCTGGTCAAGCAGAGCCCATTCACATTCCACGGGGTTCCGAGGGTCTCTTTATGTTGCAAAGGATTCGCGACGAGGCGCATCGATTTGCAAATACTTTTCATCGGGAGTTGCGTGGAAAGCGAATGGTGTCGTCGTCTCTCGACGGTATTCAAGGTTTGGGCGAGGCGAGAGCAAAACGTTTGGTCAAGGAACTTGGTGGAGTGAATGCGGTGAAATCTGCGTCATTGGAAGACTTAAAGCTCTTGAGTTGGTTACCTGAGACTGTTGCAATTGCAATTCACCAGAAGTTTCATGGCAACGCTTAGGGTGAAGTGATGGCAGACAACGAACTCTGGGACAAGCATGCTCAATGGTGGATAGATGGTTTCACCGGCGGTGTAGACCCTGAGTACGAAGAACAGATCATTCCACTCGCGTGTGAAGAATTGGCTGGATTTAAAAAAATCTTGGATGTGGGTTGTGGTGACGGACAGATTGCTCGCGCATTATCAGCACAGGGTTCCACCGTTTTGGGCATTGACCCGACTGAACTTCACATTTCAGTAGCTCGGCAACGAGCAGGAGGTCCCACCTATGAATTGGGTTCGGCCCTTCAACTTCCCGTCGATGATGCTTCTCAAGATGCAGTGGTTGCCTGCCTAGTTTTCGAGCACATTGACGATGTTGATACAGCCTTGTCCGAAGTATCTCGGGTGTTGAAGTCTGGTGGTCAATTCAGTTTCTTTCTGAATCACCCTTTGTTGCAAACGCCTGGTAGCGGGTGGATTGACGACCACATTATTGATCCACCAGAGCAGTATTGGAGAATCGGTCCGTATTTGGTGGAGACCGAATCGATAGAAGAAGTAGAAAAGGATGTTTTCATTCGTTTCTTGCACCGTCCACTTAGTCGCTATATCAACTCGCTGATTGCTCACAACCTGCGCATCGAACGAATGGTAGAGCCCGGCCCGCCTCCAGGTTTCCTAGCTCGTGCGCCTGAATACGCGTTAGCGCATACTGTTCCGCGTCTTCTTTATATTCGTGCCGTCAAGAGCGCTGCATAGATAGGTAATCTCGGAACGTGACAGACATTTTGGTGGTGACTGGTTTATCTGGTGCGGGTCGCTCGCAGGCAGCAGATGACTTAGAAGACCTTGGTTGGTTTGTTGTCGACAACTTGCCTGTTGTTCTCATTGACAAAGTGGTCGAGCTCTCCGGTGAAGCGGGAGGTGAAATCTCCAAGTTGTGCCTCGTGGTTGGCCATGCGCGACACCAAGCCGCGATCCTTGATGCGGTCGTGAGTCTTCGTGGGCAAGGACACAATGTTCGCATTCTGTTTCTTGAAGCATCAAACAACGAACTAGTGCGGCGCTACGAAGCCACTCGCCGTAAACATCCAATGAGCGACGGAGTTTTGGGTCTAGAAGCCGTCATTGAAAAAGAGCGTCTTCTCATGAATCCTGTCAAAGCTGTTGCGGACTTGTTGATTGACACCACCGGGCTCAGTGTTCATCAGTTGCGTAAGCAGCTATTGCATCTCTTCGGCCCTGAAAATCCTGGTGACACACTGCAAGTGTCACTCATTTCGTTTGGCTTCAAGCATGGAGTTCCACTTGATGTCGACATGGTGTTTGACATGAGGTTCTTGCCCAATCCCCATTGGGTGGAAGAATTGCGTCCATTAAGCGGGCTCGACCAGCCAGTGAAAGAATTTGTCCTCGAACAAGAACTTGCAATGCAGTTTCTCGATCATGTCGAGGGCTTACTCGGTTTGGTGGTTCCGGCCTACGTTGCCGAAGGGCGTAGTTATCTCACCCTCGGAATTGGTTGTACGGGGGGTCGTCACCGCTCCGTTGCCATGACTGAAGAACTCTCGTTGCGACTGACCAGTGGGGGACACCACCCGCGCGTCTCCCACCGGGACATCAATCTCTAGGCGAAATCTCTGCCCCTCGTCGGGCACGAACTAGGGTCGTGGGGTGGCGTTGGACCCTCCCGCCCTTTGTGTACATAGTCGAAAGGACGAACTGCCGTGACAGTACGTGTTGGAATCAATGGATTTGGTCGAATTGGCCGCAACTTCTTCCGTGCAATTGCTGCACGAGACGCCGATATTGAAATCGTTGCCGTCAATGACTTGGGGTCACTGAAAACAATGGCTCACCTCTTGAAGTACGACTCGGTGCTGGGGGTTCTTCCAAACAACATCAAGGCTGTGGACGGCGGAATCAGCGTCGACGGAAAAGTGCTCAAAGTTCTCGCCGAACGCGACCCGAAGGCTCTTCCATGGGGTGAGCTTGGGGTTGACCTTGTTATCGAGTCCACCGGAATTTTCACCGACCGCGACAAGGCGGCAATGCACCTTGAGGCCGGAGCACCTTTGGTGATTGTGTCGGCGCCATCGAACGGAGCCGATGCAACATTTGTGTATGGAGTGAACCATCAAGACTTCGACCGAGCAAAGCACAAGGTCATCTCAAACGCAAGTTGCACCACTAACTGTTTCGTTCCGCTCGTCAAGGTTTTGGATGATGCATTTGGTGTAGTGAACGGTTTGATGACAACTGTTCATGCGTACACGGGAGATCAATCCTTAGTAGACGGCCCTCACAGCGACCTGCGTCGCGCTCGCGGCGCTGCAATCAACATCACACCAACCAGCACCGGTGCCGCACGCGCCACCAGTCTTGTGATGGAGTCCATGAAGGGCAAATTGGACGGAACAGCATTACGTGTGCCAGTTCCGACCGGATCTATTACCGACTTTGTTGCCAACTTGTCAAAGCCTGCAACAGTCGAAGAGATAAATGCAGCGTTCAAGGCTGCAGCCGATGGTCCGTTGAAGGGCGTTCTTGAATACACAGAAGATCCGATTGTGTCGAGTGACATTGTGACCAATCCTCATTCGTGTGTATTCGACAGCGACTTAACCATGAGCATGGGAAATCTTGTGAAGGTTCTCGGCTGGTACGACAACGAATGGGGTTACTCAAACCGTTTGGTTGACCTCACCTTGCACGTCGCGAAATAGGGAGGCACATCGTGTCTCGTGTTCCCACGCTTGAAGACCTCGGCGATGTGTCGGGCAAACGGGTTCTTGTTCGCACCGACTTCAACGTTCCAATGGAAGGGCCCGATGACAGTCGCTCGATTACCGACGACTTCCGCATTCGTGCTGCGTTGCCCACCATTGAGTGGTTAACGTCCCGCGGAGCACACGTTGTCTGCGCAAGTCATCTAGGTCGACCCAAAGGGGCGCCTGTCGCGAAGTATTCCATGGAGCCGGTTCGACAGCGCCTGGCGCAGCTTGCGCCAGGAGTAGAGCTACTGGAGAATCTCCGGTTCAGTCCTGGTGAAGAAGCAAACTCACCGGAGTTTGTTCAGTCGTTAGTGAAGAACGTTGACATGTATGTCAATGACGCATTTGGGGCCGCGCATCGTGCGCACGCTTCCATTGTTGGACCACCGGCCACACTCCCGTCGGCTGCTGGGCGATTGCTCCAACGCGAAGTTGAAGTTCTCGGAAGCCTTCGAAATAACCCGAAGAGACCATTTGTGGCGGTCTTAGGCGGAGCAAAAGTCAGCGACAAATTGGGCGTGATTGAGTCGCTATTGCAGGTGGTGGATTCACTTGTTATCGGTGGAGGAATGTGTTTCACATTCCTCGCAGCACAGGGCTATCCCGTTGGTGCGTCTATCTGTGAGTTAGATCAAATTGCCACCTGCAAACGTCTTCTTGATTCAGGGAAGTCAATTCATTTGCCAGAAGATTTAGTGGGCCTCGATGCGAATGGAAATTTCGCAACATTTGGAATCCGATTGCCAGATGGTGCAAAAGGACTTGATATTGGGCCTGGTTCAGCGGCTGCTTTTTCAGATGTCATCATGGATGCACGGACAGTGTTTTGGAATGGCCCCATGGGCATGTTTGAAGATGAGCGCTTTGCGGCCGGAACCAGAACAGTTGCCGAAGCTGTAGCCGCCACGAAAGCATTCACTGTGGTTGGTGGCGGAGATAGTGCGGCTGCGCTTGCACAATTCAAACTTGATGATGAAGTCGACCATGTATCAACAGGCGGCGGTGCGTCTTTGGAACTTTTAGAACTAGGCGACTTGCCTGGTCTTGCAGCGTTAAGAGGTGCACCCAATGTCCGTTAAGCGTAAACCGCTCATTAGTGGTAACTGGAAAATGCATCAGAACCACTACGAAGCAATTCAGTTTGTACAAAAGTTGGCGTACCTGGTGGGGAAAGACGATTTTGAATCCGTTGATGTTTCGATACATCCACCCTTTACTGACATACGAAGTGTTCAAACATTAATTGAAGGCGATGATCTCAAATTTCTTCTGGGTGCGCAGCATTGTCACTTCGAAGAAAAAGGCGCCTTCACCGGTGAGGTCTCTCCGAACTTCTTGGCAAAACTGAACGTGAAATATGTAATTTGCGGACATAGTGAGCGTCGCGAAATATTTGGAGAATCTGATGAGATGGTTGCCCAAAAGACAAAGGCGATCCTTGCAAACAAAATGATTCCTATCGTTTGCGTTGGTGAAACACTTGAAGAACGCGAATCTGGGTCAACCACGGACAAAGTGCTTGGCCAAATTCGTGCAGCACTTGCCAAGTTGTCTCCCGAAGATGTGTCGTCTCTTGTGGTGGCGTATGAGCCAATTTGGGCAATTGGGACCGGCCAAACTGCAACTGCCCAAGATGCCCAAGATGTTTGTTCGACCATCCGGCGAGAAGTCGGCGTTTTGGCAGGCGCCGATGCAGCCCAAGCAGTCCGCATTCAGTACGGGGGCTCGGTGAAAGCTGCGAATATCGCTGAATTGATGAACCAGCCAGATGTTGATGGGGCACTCGTTGGAGGGGCAAGTCTCGACCCTGACGAGTTTGCTCGTATTGTTCAGTACCGTCTGCACTAGGGGGAATAAATGGGGGGCGCACAAACAGATGTACTTGAGGTTGTCTCTGTAGGCACGTCGTCATCAATTGAAGGCAAGTCTCCAAAACAGCTTGCCTGGATGCGCTTTCGTCGGGACAAATTCGCCATGGTTGCCGCAGGCGTCATTTTGTTTTATTTCTTCTGCGCCGCATTCGCTCCAGTCATCTGTGCTGTCTTGGGAATTAGTCCTTACGCACTCGATGGAGACGCTCTCAACGACTACGGCCTTCCCAAGGGATCATTTGGTGGGATCTCTGCTGAACATTGGTTGGGCGTTGAACCTGGAACCGGGCGAGATATTTTGGCTCGACTTCTCTAC
>JBIIJW010000116.1:0-5375 GCA_044233525.1 Ilumatobacteraceae bacterium
GTCCAATGATGCAGGCATCCAACGCTTTGATGTCTTGATCTCCTTGATGCGTTCAATCGCAGCAGGGGAGCATGCTGCAAGCCACAATCCACCATCAGATGCAAAACACTTTTGCGGTGCAAAGTAGTACACATCAACGTTTGCTGGATCCCACAAAAGGCCGCCGGCAGCAGATGTTGCATCAACAACAACAAGACCATCTTTTGCTGGGCGAACAGGAGCCATTGCCACGCCGGTAGACGTTTCGTTGTGAGGGAATGCATAGACATCGCATGTTGCATCGTCTTCTGGTGTGGGGTGAGCACCTGGGTCACAACTCACCACAATCGGGTCTGCCAGATGTGGCGCTGCGGCCGATGCTTCTGCGAACTTGGAGGAGAACTCACCAAACACCAAGTGGTGACTGCGCTCGCGAATGAGGCCAAATGTTGCAACGTCCCAGAACACGGTGGAGCCGCCATTGCCCATCACAATTTCCCATCCGGCAGGCAAGTTGAACAAGGACATCAACCCCTCGCGCACAGAGCCCACAATGTTCTTCACGGGCGCTTGGCGATGTGAGGTACCCATCACAGATGTGACGCGCGACATGACGGCCTCTAGCTGTTCAGGGCGAACCTTTGATGGCCCACAGCCAAATCGGCCATCGGCCGGCAAAAGGTCTGTAGGAATTCGAAAATCGGGTTGGTTCTTATCGCTCACTCTGTAATCCTTGCATTTATGCCTGGTCCAACAGAATTGCGACGTGTTTCCGCCCGCCTCGGCGCTATTGCCGAATCTGCCACATTGGCAGTCGACGCTAAAGCCAAGGCGCTGAAGGCCCAGGGACAGAATGTCATTGGTTTCGGCGCGGGCGAGCCCGATTTTCCTACCCCCGCCCACGTGGTGGAAGCAGCCATTAAGGCATGCAGCGAGGTGAAGTACCACCGCTACACGCCAGCTGCTGGTTTGCCAGAGCTTCGTGAAGCAATCGCTGTCAAAACAATGCGTGACAGTGGCTTTGCGTGCACCGCAGATCAAGTGCTGGTGACAAACGGTGGCAAGCATGCGGTGTTCACTGCATTTGCTGCACTGTGTGATCCGGGCGATGAAATTATTTGCCCTGCTCCGTTCTGGACCACGTATCCCGAAGCAATCACCTTGGCCGGTGGCGTTGCAAAAATTATTGACACCGATGAATCAAATGGCTTCCGTGTCACGGTGGAACAACTCGACGCTGCACTCACACCACGCACGAAAGCGTTGTTGTTCGTTTCGCCAGACAACCCCAGTGG
The DNA here is from genome assembly GCA_044233525.1 of Ilumatobacteraceae bacterium. Classification (GTDB taxonomy): domain Bacteria; phylum Actinomycetota; class Acidimicrobiia; order Acidimicrobiales; family Ilumatobacteraceae; genus UBA2093. The sequence goes on from JBIIJW010000116.1 coordinate 1,275, forward strand.
TTCGGTGTACCCGCCAGAAGAAGTGAAAGCCATTGGCGATTGGGCAGTGAAGAACAAAGTGTGGGTGATCACCGACGAGATCTATGAACACCTCACGTACGGTGATCACAAGTTCACCTCAATGCCAACACTTGTTCCAGAACTTGCCGAACAGTGCATCATTCTCAACGGCGTTGCAAAGACATACGCAATGACTGGATGGCGAGTGGGCTGGATGATTGGCCCGAAGGACATCATGAAGGCATCCATTAACTTCCAATCACATTCCACCTCAAACGTTTCGAACGTTGCTCAGGTGGCCGCACTAGCTGCAGTGAGCGGTGACTTGTCTGCTGTGCACATGATGCGCGAAGCATTCGAACGTCGTGGAAAGAAAATGCATCAGATGCTCAGCTCTATTCCTGGTGTCACCTGCATGGAGCCACAGGGCGCGTTCTATTGCTATCCGAACTTCACCGCACTGTTGAATCGCGATATTCGTGGAAAGAAGGCCAGCAGTACTTTGGAACTTGCCGACCTTATTTTGAACGAGGCACAAGTGGCCATCGTCCCAGGTGAAGCGTTTGGTACCCCCGGATTCGCGAGATTCTCATTCGCTTTGGGCGATGACGACCTGGTTGAAGGCGTGCAGCGCATCATCGACCTCGTTTCGTAGTCGAATATTTCACGTATCGCCTATCCGGCGTGCTACTTTCATCTCTGCACCTCAATAGAGGTGTTGCAGAAGCATCAGCGAAGTCCGGTGAGATTCCGGCACTGTCCCGCAACGGTGGTTCTGAACAGGGAAACCTGATTCAGACAAGTCCGGTCGCCTGATTTTCTGTGCGAAAAACCAGTCCTCGAAGGAAGGGCGGTCCGCGGAGGCAACCGGTTCACACCGGATTCTGTGACCCACTCTTCTTTCTCCAGACATGTACTTGGAGGAAGATCCACAATGAAAAACACCCGTTCACTTCGGAGGCGAGCAGTCGGCCTGATTGCAGCCTCCGTTCTTATTTTCAGCGCTTGCGGAAGTGATTCGTCATCATCTGATACGTCTGCACCATCGGCAGAGAATGCGTTGAAGATTGTCAGCCTGTCTCCAACGGCAACCGAGATGTTGTATGCCATTGGTGCTGGCGACCAAGTTGTTGCTGTTGACAGTCTCAGCACCTATCCAGCGGAAGTTGCACCAAAGGTCACCAAGATTTCTGCGTACGAGCCAAGCGCTGAAGCAATTCTGGCGTATGAACCAGATGTTGTTCTCATTTCGAACGACATGAACAAAATCACCGAACAACTCACTTCTGCCAATCCAGAAATTCAGGTGTGGACCGGTGCAGCCGCCGCATCACTTGATGACGTTTATGGGCAATTGACTGAACTGGGGGAATTGACTGGCCGGGTTGATGCAGCTGAAGACGTTGTGGAAGACATGAAGGAACGAATTGCAAAAGCACTTCCCGAGTCAACACCAACTGCAACAACGCCAGTCTTTTATGAGTTGGACAACACCTACTACAGCGTGACGTCAAATACGTTCGTCGGAGCATTGATGAGTCAATTTGGCTTTAAGAGCATTGCGGACGGCGTGGAAGAAGGAAACGATTATCCACAACTCAGTGCAGAAGCAATAGTGGCCGCAAACCCAACAGTGATTTTCTTGGCCGACACCAAATGTTGTCAGCAGAGCAAGACAACCGTTGCCGCTCGCCCAGGCTGGGAGGGTATTGCTGCCGTGAAGTCTGGCAACATCGTTGAACTTGACGACGACATCGCCTCGCGTTGGGGGCCACGAATTGTTGATCTCATCGAGCAAATGGCAGCTGCATACGCCGCGGTCACTGCTGGCGCATCGGCTGAATAACCCATCTCATCAACATGACATCAAGCTCGGCGACACAGACATCCATTCACGGTGCACATCGTTTATGGATACCTGCATCATTCGTGGTGCTTCTGTGCGCCTTGCTTGGTGGCGTGATGATTGGCCCAGCCGGTCCGCAGTGGTGGCGAGTTCCACTTGAGTTACTCGACCGACTTCCATTCGTCACCATTGACAGCGGACTGACCGCAACGGAATGGTCGATTGTGTGGAACATTCGCGCACCTCGAGTTGTTCTTGCTGCACTTGTTGGTTCCACGTTGTCACTCGCTGGTGCGAGTTATCAGGGCGTCTTCCGCAACCCGTTAGTGGATCCGTATCTACTGGGAGTTGCTGCTGGTGCGGGTTTAGGCGCGACGGTGGTCATCACAGTGAATCGCGCGGGTTCCAGCACGTGGATCATCGACCCCCTGCCTCTTGCTGCATTTATTGGGGGATTGGTAGCAGTTTTAGTGACCTACGTCGTGGGATCGCGTGTGACGGGAGAGCGCACTGCTACCACGTTGGTGCTTGCAGGCGTCGCAGTTACATCTCTGACAACTGCATTGCAAACGTTCTTGTTGCAACGTAATTCAGACGTTGTTCGCCAGGTGTATTCATGGATTCTCGGTCGATTGTCATCGGCAACGTGGAGTGATGTGCGCTTGGTGTTGCCATATGTGATTCTCAGCACCATTGCATTGCTGTTCCATCGTCGCTTGCTTGATGTCTTGCGAGTAGGTGATGAGGAAGCAACGGCGCTTGGTGTTGATGTTTCCCGCGTACGTCTTGTGGTGGTCATTGCAGCCACTCTTGGCACGGCCGCAGTTGTTGCAGTCAGTGGACTCATTGGGTTCGTTGGCATCATTGTTCCGCACGCTGTTCGCCTTGTCGTTGGTGCTTCGTATCGCATTGTGATGCCAATGTGCATTTTGGTGGGCGCAGCATTTCTCATCCTCGCCGACATTCCAGGTCGAGTTTTAGACAACCCAGCGGAAACACCGATTGGTGTTGTGACTGCGTTTCTTGGCGCACCATTTTTCCTACTTATTCTTCGAACTCGACAGGCACCACGATGACATCTCTTTCGTTTGACAACGTTCGCGTCTCCTATAACGGGCGCACCGCAGTTGCAGGATTCTCTGACACAGTGAAGCCAGGCGAATGGTTGTGCATCATTGGTCCAAACGGTGCTGGTAAGTCATCGTTGTTGCGTTCTATTGCTGGTGTGACATCGCACGATGGTCGTATTTTGGTGGATGGCTCGCCGTTGTCGGCACGTTCATCAAGGCGTCGCGCGCAGTTGATTGCCTATGTGCCACAATCACCAGTGTTGCCCTCTGGCATGACAGGCGCAGAATACGTGTTGCTCGGTCGCAACCCCTTCGTGACGCATTTTGGAAAAGAATCGGCACACGACTTCTCCATGGTGAACGATGTGATTGAGCGTCTTGATCTTGCAGAATTGGCAACTCGTGACGTGGACACATTGTCGGGCGGCGAACGTCAACGTCTGGTGATTGCACGAGCCATTGCTCAAGAAGCTCCCATTCTTTTGTTGGATGAACCAACAAGTGCATTAGACATCGGACACCAACAACAAGCGCTTGAGTTAGTGGACAAGCTTCGTCGCGAACATGGGCTCACGGTGGTGAGCGCCATGCACGACCTCACGCTGGCCGGCATCTATTCAGATCGACTCTGTCTCATGCATGCTGGTCATGCGGTTGCCGCAGGGACAGCCGAGGAAGTGCTTCGCCCAGAGACGCTGGGGGAGTTCTATGGCGTTTCTGTGCGAGTACATCGTGACGCTGACGGCACGATTGTTGTAGTGCCCAACAGGGACCGTCTGCCATAAGTCATTGCCTGCTCATGGGCGCATTTCGCCCTCGGCGACTACCGTAGAAGCGTGACCCGCCCCCTCGATGCACGTCAACTTGATGCGTGCGTAGAGGGCTGTGCAGCCACCCATCAACAATTGTTGGCCCTAGTAGACGATCTCACGCCAGAGCACTTTGCTGAGCCATCGCTTCTCCCAGGCTGGACGCGTGGAACTGTGGTTGGTCACCTTGCATTGAACGCTCAGAGCCATCTTCATCTTCTGGCCTGTGCTGCACGCGGCGAGAGTGGTCAGCAGTATCCGGGCGGTCCTGGTGCTCGTGAGGCTGCGATTGACGAGGCATCAACGTGGAGCCCCGAGCGCGCAGTGAGTGAATTACGAAAGGCCGTGTACGCACTGGAAGGCGCCTGGGCGGGCA
>JBIIJW010000117.1:0-5360 GCA_044233525.1 Ilumatobacteraceae bacterium
ATCCGATGGTGATTCCATAAGGCTTGCCTTCAGCATCGCAACCAGTCACCACCACCACAGACGTTGGCGCATGGCCGAGAACTGCACGAAAGCCAGCTGCATCAATGTTCGAAGTCACCGTTACACAGTAGACCAGAGAACCTCAGACGGAAATTGTTCCACCCTCGCGAGCAAAGAAAACATCCATCGGCTGACCCGATCCGCACGCGGCCATGGCATCGATGGCCGCATCGGTGCGATCTGGGTCGTGGTGATACAGAGCCAATCTCTTGGCCCCCGTTTGCTTGGCGATGTTGATGGCGAAATCTGCGGTGCAGTGGCCCCAGTTGTTTTTCACTGCGAACTCTTGTGGGGTGTACTGCGAATCGTGAATCAGTAAGTCGACGTCTTGCGCTAGTTCGCGAACGCCCTCGGGCAAATGAAAAGAACCATCGAGTGGCTGCTGATGATCTGAAATATAGGCAATGGTGGAGCCCGCAAATTCAATGCGATAACCAACGGTGGGCCCAATATGCGGAACAAGGCGAGACATAATCTTGTAGTCGTCCATTTCCCATTCCGCATCGTCAACATCGGAGAAAGAGAAGTTGCCAGGAAAATCTTTTAGACCAATCGGAAATGTTGGTGGAGAAATTGCTTCCTCCATCGCACTAGCGAAACTCGCACCACTTGATTGTTGCGGTCCGAAAATTTCAAGATTCGCACCGGGGTGCAACATTGGTGTGAAGAATGGGAGACCTTGCACGTGATCCCAATGCAAGTGTGTAACGAGAGCAATTGCTTTCAGCGGAATCTCTGTTCCCGCTGTGTATTGCTTTCCGAAATAACGAAGGCCAGTTCCGAGATCGAGAAGAATTGGACGACGACCTGGCGCACGAACAGACACGCACGATGTGTTTCCGCCGTACTTTGCAGTAGACGGTCCGTGACACGGCGTTGAACCACGAACGCCGTGGAACGTCACAGTCAACATGGTCTAGCCCCCATGCGAGAAACGCTACGGAACTTCACCGCATTAGACATCTTTCAAGCAGGTGACGCCTGTCGCATCGGGCGGACTACGGTGCAGGTTATGGCGCAGCAGATTTCAACGAACACCATCACCGCAAACGGCATTGACTTCACCTATTTGGAATACGGAACAGGCCCGCTTGCCTTGTGCTTTCATGGTTTCCCCGACTCGCCGTACACATGGCGCCACTTATTGCCCGCTCTAGCCGATGCTGGATTTCGCGCCATTGCACCGTTTACTCGTGGGTATGCACCGACATCGCTAGCAACTGATGGCATGTACCAAACAGGCGCCTTGTCGGCTGATGCCAACGCATTGCACGAAGCCCTCGGTGGTGATGAAAGCGCTGTCATCATCGGACACGACTGGGGTGCACCCACGGTGTACGGCGCAGCGGGGTCTGAGCCGCAACGATGGAAGAAAGTTGTGGGCATGGCTGTTCCCCCAGGCGGCGCCATGAACGTTGCGTTCATCAATAACCAAGACCAGCTGAAGCGCAGTTGGTACATGTTTTATTTCCAACACCCACTTTCTGACCTCGTCGTTCCGTCAAACGACCTCGCGTTCATTGACATGTTGTGGCGAGATTGGTCACCCGGCTTTGACGGTGACATTGATGCGGAAAACTGCAAGGCCGCCTTGCGCGACCCGCAACATCTTGCTGCAGCATTGGGCTATTACCGCTGCACGTTGGGCGCAGGCCCACGTAGTGAGAAGTACGACGCAGTTCAGGCTGCAGGAGGCGGCGAATTACCACAGCCCACGTTGTACTTACATGGAGCAAATGACGGCTGCATCGGACGCGAAGTCGCTGAATCAATCACAACATTTGCGCCGTGGGCAACATTGAAGATTGTTGAGAATGCTGGACACTTCTTGCAATTGGAAAAGCCAGCAGAAGTCAACGAACTCATCGTGAATTGGGTTACGGCAAAATAAGCCGTCGACCAGAACGAACGACCAACCCCTCAGCGACGAGAGCGTCCAGTAACTCGTGGGCTCGTTTCACATCATGAGCCAAACCCATCGCCGCCACAACTTGTGGTGTCTGACAGAGGCCGTCACTCACTGCTTTCAACGCTCGTCCGCGAGCCTGTCGATCCGATCCTTCAAATCTGCCTTGTGGCTTACTGGCACCCGACGACAACGGCGCGGGGTCATCGCCCACACCGTGCCACGCACATAACTTTTTCAGCGGACACTCTGTGCAATTCGGCGAACGCAATGTGCAGTGGCGAGCACCAAAATCCATCATGACTTGGTTCCACTCCCACCCAAGTCCTTGCGGAACGAAACTGTTCGCCATCTCTTGTAGTTCGCGCGACTTCATTGCGCGTCCTTCAAGTCGCGACAACACTCGAGACACGTTTGTGTCAACCACAGCCACGTCTTGTTCAAACGCAAACGCCAAAATTGCGCGACTGGTGTACTGACCAATACCAGGCAACGATTGCAGTTCAATCAACGTTGAAGGAAACTCGCCATTGCGTTCTCGAACAATGACGCGCGCTGCCTCTTGAAGATTGCGACATCGACGTGGGTAGCCAAGGCCCGACCACAATCTCAACGCATCGCCCAGCGCAGCATCTGCAAGTGCATGTGGTGTGGGGAATTCTTCAATGAATGCTTCGAACTTTGGAAGAACGCGCGCCACCGAGGTTTGCTGCAACATGACTTCACTCACCAGCACATGCCACGGATTACGCGTGCGCCTCCATGGAAGGTCTCTCAGCGTGTCGCTTCCCCACGCCAATAACTCAACCGCAATGCGGTCGTGGCGACTTAGTCGGCCCACACGTCCTGTCCGTCGTATGGTCGACGGCGCTCCGGAGCAAACTCGCGCTTCCACACCATGACGCGACGACGGAAGTAACACACTTCCTTGCCGTCTTGGTTAAAGCCCTTGGTTTCCACCGTCACAATGCCGCGGTCGTTCTTTGACTTGCTTTCGGCAACTTCCAAGACGCGAGTTTCTGCATGGATGGTGTCGCCATGGAATGTGGGGAACTTGTGTTGGAGTGTTTCCACTTCAAGGTTTGCAATTGCAGCACCACTGACATCGGGAACGCTCATGCCAAGAACCAGTGAGTACACCAAGTTGCCGACTACAACATTGCGTCCCTGAACACTCTCTTTTGCAAACCAATCATTGGTGTGCAATGGATGGTGGTTCATCGTGATCATGCAAAACAGGTGATCGTCGTATTCGGTGATGGTCTTGCCGGGCCAATGGCGAAAGACGTCGCCAGGGATGAAGTCTTCGAGATAGCGGCCAAAGGAGCGTTCATGTGTTGTCATGAACACAAACGCTACTCAGGGCGGGGCGAACCGTCCGTATCGTCCAAGAATTCAATGTCGTCAGGGCCGAGTGTGGGCATTGGAAACTGACCCGTTCGGTCTTTTGGTGCAAATTTCTCCACCCAATCAACGGTGTTGAGCCCTCGCTCTGTTTGCGACCGTGCCACTCGTTGCAACGATGCCAATCGATGACGTCGGTCGATGGACCACGGCCCAATTTGCAGTGAGAGATAACACAGCCAGCCCACCACAATGGGCAACCAATACTGAGCAACGCGGTACGACAACACACCAACAGTGGCCGTACGTCGCGTGAGACCAAAACCAACAAGCATCGGAATGTAAATGCTCTCGACAATCCCGAGTCCACCTGGGGTGATGGGGACAACGGAGAACACATTGGCGATACCAAAAGCAACGATGAGCCCGTCAAATGCAATGTCTCCACCGAACGCTTGCAAGAACACCCACAATGACGCCGCATCGAGGAGCCAGTTGACAGCAGCCCATCCCACGACACGTCGAAGTAATTGTTTGTCGGCGTACAGCCCTTCAATGCGCGCACCCAAATGCGACAACACTTCAGCTGCATGGTGTTCATCAAAACGCAAACGACGTGCAATGGCACGAACAACTCGTTCTGATCGACCTTGACCCTCCACAAGTCCAAAAATCAAGAACGCCGCAAAGGTCATCAAGATGACACCAATGATTGCAGCGGTGCCATACAACGCATTCACTCCTCGAACCGGAATTGAAATAATCAAACCGAGCCACAAGATGAGATTCAAAACAACCGCAGACCCAATACCTGCCGTTGCTAAGGCGAATGCTGCATCTGGCCCCGGAACGCCACACATGGTGACAAGTCGATAACCAAGTGCAGAACTAGCAGCGCTTCCACCAGGGACAATATTGCCGAGCGCTTTTGTACTGAGCTGAATGCGATACAACCGCAGCGTGCTGATGCCATGGCCGCTTTCACCTAATGCGGCTTTCGTTAAAAGGGAGTACGCCAGCAGAGACAGTGCTTGGAAACCAATTCCGACAAACAGAAGATATGGATCGATGGTGTGAAGGTCGTTGACGGCAGCGCGAAAACCTGGGATGAGCGGCAAGATGAAGAAGTAAACAATCGCGCCGACCAACACCACTTGTATGGGTCGCAGAAACGCAGGACGCTTCTTCTTTGGTGATTCCATCTCTACCATCGTGACCGACCAGCCCGCACTATGCAGGGAATTGCTGGATAATCCTTGCTACGTGGTGACGTAGAGGGTCGACATGTGGCTCAGATGTCTTCCCCAGATGAACCAACACAACATTTCGACGTGGAGAAACCCACAAGAGTTGTCCGTCGTAACCGTGGCCAAGCATGGTTCCTTCGTCATCGGGCCATGTCCACCATTGCGTGCTGTACCCCATACGCGAAACAGGGTCGATGACGACGGCGCGAGACGCATCGCACACCCAATCTTGCGACACAATTTGCCGCCCGTTCCATTGACCACCATTGAGATACAGATACCCAAATCGTGCAAAGTTGCGCGCAGTGGCATAGACGAATGATGAACCAACAAATGTTCCTGCTTTGTCAAATTTTGGAAGTGCCGCCATTCCAATCGGGTGAAACAATCGTTTGTCCATGAACTCTGATACCGCTTCGTGTGAACCAGGTTGCTCCCCTAGTGCATTCGCCAAGATGCGACACAGAATGTTTGTAGTTCCAGACGAGTAATCCCAATATGTTCCTGGAGTGACAACCAACGATTTTGCAGCAGCGAATGATGCATGATCACCAACCTGAGCTGCGTCGCCGAACAACATCTCAATCACATCCGATGTGGAACCATCAACGTAGTCCTCGACCCATGCAAGACCGCTTCGCATCGTAAGAAGGTCGTGCAACGTGATGGAGCGACGACCATCGTGTTCCCACTCCGGCAACAAATTGTTCTGACCGCGTGCCAGCAAACCATCGTCGACCGCACAGCCAACGAGGGCGTGAGTAATGCTCTTGGCGATCGACCACGAGATCAACGTGGAGTCT
>JBIIJW010000118.1:0-5358 GCA_044233525.1 Ilumatobacteraceae bacterium
ACAGACGCATCAACAGCTTTTTCTACACCGTCGCTGCTGTTCAGTTGTGTTCTCATTGGTCTTCTCTCGAATGTCATCGGTTATGGCATCGACCAAACGACATTGCGACGAATCCCAATTCGGCGTTTTTCTGTCATGCTCGCATTGCTTCCCGTTACTGCAGCAGTTTTTGGATTCATTTTTCTTCAGCAGACCCCAACGGCTCTCGACCTGACAGGGATGGCTTTTGTCCTGATTGGTGTGTCTGTTCAGGAACGTGACGTGGTGGCGCGCCACCAATCAGAGGTTCAGACCGCCTAGCGTTCTCTCTGATGAAACGCCACACCCCCACTCGACGCATGGTTGCACTTGGTGCGTCACTGTGCATGGCTGTCACCGCTCTAATTACAACGTCGCAAACGCCAACTGCCTCAGCTGAGGCACTTCCCCCCGTTGCAATCGTTGTACGTGGCAAGGGTTTCGGGCACGGTCGAGGGATGAGTCAGTTCGGAGCACTCGGTTGGGCGACAAAGCTCAATGCGACATGGACTGACATCATCAATTTCTATTACGGCGGAAGTGGCCGAACCTTAAGCGTCTTGGGCCCAGGTGATGCAGCAGCACAACCTGGCGGAGTCATGAGTATTCGCCTGCAGGCAATGGACGGCTTGCAGACATCTGTTGTCTCCGATACCAGAACTGCTCAATGGTTTGGTCGCCCTGAAACGTACGGCGCACTCATTGCACAACCTGTGGCGCGAAATGTGTACGACGTGTATGCATCCCCAGAACCAACATGTGGCGCAGCATCAGGTGTGCCAGCAGGATTCACTTTGATTGGCGACAACGTCACTGGACCAATTGATTTTGTCACTGCAAATGGTTCAAATCCGGCTGCGATTGCACCAACAGATCTCATCGGTTTATGTGAACCCGCTACTTCTTCTTACCGCGCACGCATTCGTTATTACCGCGGCGGACTTCGTGCCGCCACGGACGGCAATGGTCGTTACCGAAGTGTCAACCTTGTACTGCTTGAGTCGTATTTACGTGGAGTTGTACCGCGAGAATCTCCCGCCGGCTGGGGCGATCAAGCCGGCGGACTCGGCATGCATGCGTTGCGTGCACAAGCAGTAGCCGCTCGAAGTTACTCACTGTCTGAAGCGCGTTATACGTACGCAAAGTCATGCGACACGCAGGATTGTCAGGTGTATGGAGGCGCGGCACTTCGTAGCGTGGGAGCAACAACAGCGAATCTGTTGGAAGATCCACGCACCGATCGCGCCATCGTCGAAACCGCAGGCTCCGTTGTTCGCGACTCGCGTGGTTTCATTGTGCGCACAGAATTTACGTCGTCAAACGGCGGACGAACCGCAGGCGGACAGTTCCCCGCAAAAGTGGACAATGGCGACATTGCAGCAGATCCCGCTTTGCAGTCGTGGACTCGCCTGTTCACGGCAGATGCAATCCAAAAGAAGTATCCAAGCATTGGGGTCTTACTCTCAGTCACCACACAACATGACGGACTTGGCGGAGAATGGAATGGATATGCAACGTCCGTCACTATTACGGGCACCGCAGGAACAGTGACCCGAAGCGGTTGGAATTTCCGCGGAGATTGGGACCTTAATGCTCCCTGGTACGAGACCACTCCGGTCTTTGCTAGCGAAAGCAACGCTGCGCCTGTTGGTTCCATTCTCTATATCGGTGATTCCGTTGGTGAAAGCATCGCGAGCGAGTTTGAAGCAGTGGTGACTCCTGCCTATCCGTCCATGACATATCAATCATGTGCTGGTCGCGGCATGGTCGGCGCAGATTGTCTCTTCACTGTTGCGGCACCACAACTTGATCTTGATGGAGTCGGCGTTGCCAATGCACTGCCGGCACCAGCAGTTGCAATTGTGCAGCTTGGCTATAACGACGACCCAAATGCATTCAGTGCAGAGCTGCAGCAAATGATTTCAACTCTCACTTCAAAAGCTGTTCAGCGCATCATCTTCGTCAACATGTCAACTCGGGCGACTACTCGAAACTACGCCGTGTCAAATGCTGCGCTTCAGGCAGCGGCGGCAGCGAATCCGTCTATCTCTATCTTCGATTGGAACACGGCGAGTTCTCCGCAACCACAATGGCGTTGGTTTGACAACACATCCCTGTGCTGTTGGGTGCATCTGTCCACGAGTGGTCAAGCAGAGTTTGCATTGTTCTTGCGAGCACAACTCGATGCGCTCCGGGCACAAAATCTTCTCCCCGTCACCGCTCCAGCGGCACCTGTTATCCACGGACTGCCTTTGGCCCAGAAACACAAGGGCCCAATGGTGCGAACAGTTCAGAAGACGTTAAACGCCGCCATGGGTCTCAAAGGTTCAAAACGTCTCGCCACCGATGGGGATTTTGGTCGCGGAACCGCCAGTGCGGTGAAGGCCTTCCAAGTGAAGATGAACCTTCCACCCACCGGCACCGTAGACCGATCAACGTGGGAAGCCATGGGACTTGGCGGACGAACAGACCTTGCAGTTCTACAAATTGGCAGTCGACACCCCAGCGTTGCCACTCTGCAACGAGCACTTGCGCGTGTGCTTCGTAAGAGAATCTCTACCACCGGACAATTCACGTCATCGCTCGCAAACGACGTCAAAACTTTTCAACGACGGGCAAAGATTCGACCTAGCGGACGAGTTGGTCCAAGCACCTGGTCGTCTCTCATGGCGGCCGCAGCACTAGCGAAATAAGGGCTACGAGCCGAATCGCTTCTTCCACGACTCGGTACTCACCAAGTCTGGATACTTTGCTCGATACGACTTCTTCAGCGAGTTATAGGTTCGCACCAACTGCCACGTTGTTCTGAAAACATCGCGACGAATTGCGAGGAATCGTTGACGGTCTCGCTGGCAAACAAAACCCTCATCGAATCGTGGATGTCGATACAAAATCTCGTGATGACGAATCGCCAACCCCACTGCGCGAACATCAATCTGGGCAACTCCTGCGCGCTTCGCTCGCAAGAACGATGGAACCCATTGCCCAGCACCCGTAAACGGCGCCAACATAAAGCCCCATAAGCGGAACAACTTTGAACGCGGTGGAGTGAAACCGAGGTTCTTCAGATCATCAGTGAGAGGCATTGCTTTTTCTTCGGTGACGTGGCGAATTTCATCATGCTTTGCAGCATGGTCGATGTTCATCCACTCATCGGGACCCGCCAAGAAATCTTTCATGCCCCAGATCATGTATTCCGCACTGGCATAACGATGCGAGTATGCGTTGCGGAAGCCAAAACTGAGGTAACGCCACGCAAGATGACGCCAACGATGGTCATCAAATACCAAGGTGTCAATTAAAGCAAAGTTGCGAACTTCGTAGTACAACGACGACGGGTTGTTCTTCAACGCAAAATCGGCATGCCACACCGCAATTCCATTTAAAGTCACCGTGTGCTTTCCAGTGTGCATCAATCCGAATGCAACATCGTCTCCGCGCACAAAGACGGGCAAGGGGTTCTCCGCACCAAGATGCATGGGGAAGACGGTGAACCACCACGCTGAATAGTCGATGTCAATCTCCAGATGGTCGCGAACCATTTCGGAACGACTGCGCAAATCGATTCCGCGACCATGCGCACGCAATGGATACACGGAACGGAATTCATAGGCCGACCCAGCTTCAAATTGCATCCACGGCTGTTCTTCACTCATCATCGCGCCATGCACGCACAAATCCGGATCGTTTGCGAACGTCAGCAACGAAATTGTTCGCATGATTGATTCAGGTTCGAGTGAAATGTCGTCGTCCATAAAGACAACGTGGGTACTCCAACCTTCTTCACGAAATTCAATGAGCCCTCTTGCGAATCCACCAGCTCCGCCCAAATTCGGGTTTGGAAGAACACGCACTGGAGCACCATCTGGAATTTGTGGCTGCAGATTCTGTGCATTGTCAACAACAAGTACTCGCAGATGTCCGTGAACATTTGGAACGGTGGCTTCAATTTCCACCAACTTGTCAATTGTTGTCAAAACATACTGCTGCCGATTGAAGGTTGTGATAGCCACGCCCAAACGCACATCTCTCTGTGGCGCGGTTGCAGTCGACCACGTTCCGCCACGAACAACAACTCCATCGCTCAATGCCGTAACAGTGACAAAAAAGGATTCAGCTGCTACCTCGCGAATGTTTGGACAGGTAACGCAACTCTGCGACTCCACCGAATCGACCACTGTGTCAATTCCATTGGCGTAGGCCACAAGGTCGAGTCGATACTGCCCAGTGATGTCCATTGAAGCCGTGAGATCGACGATTGAAGTCAGTCGGCTCCATCGGCCAGAGGCAAAGACCCCAAAAGCGGTGTCAAAGGTGGCGATGTCTCCAGACTTCAGCGTTACCTCGTGTTCACCTAGCGCCCCCTCAGATGAACGCACGTACAACGTGGGCTCGGAGAAGTCGGCAGCAGGAACTTGAATTCGAGCCAGGGGGTGGGACGTCACCCCCCTAGTTTCACAGGGGTTGGACGACGAACGGTGTCATTGGGCGCTGGTCACGCCTGCTGGCTAGGAATTCCTCGGCCACATCGAGGGCTTCTTTAATGGTGACATCCATGTCGAGATAGCGATAGGTGCCGAGACGCCCGAGGAAAGTCACCCGGGACGCCGTTTTCCCTGCCTCGACATATTGGAGGAGTTGTTCCTTTTCCTTCACTTGGCGAATGGGGTAATACGGGATGTCCCCAGCCTGCGCCAAGCGGCTGTACTCGGTGTACAAAATAGTTGCGTCATGAGATTCCCATGGCGCGAAGTGTTTGTGCTCGGTGATGCGGGTGTAGGGCACATCCACATCGCAATAGTTCATCACCGGGCAACCCTGGAAGTCCCCCGCTTCTTCGGTCTCAACAAAGTCGAGGGTGCGGTACCCAAGCCGACCAAAACGGCCGGAGAAATACTCATCGATAGGGCCAGACCAAAAGACATGTTCCGCTGTGGACAACTCTTCGGGCGAGACGGTTTTATTCAACGTGACTTCAATGAGTGGGTGGTCAAGCATTGCTTCCACAATCGGTGTGTATCCATCACGCGGAATCGCTTGCCACGGGTGGTTGAAATAGCTGTCTTCGTAAGAGAAACGAACTGGCAATCGCGCCAGAATTGACGCCGGTAATTCAGTGGGAGAAACACCCCATTGCTTTTGCGTGTATCCCTTGAAAAAGGCTTCATACAGTTCGCGACCAACAAACTTCAGTGCTTGATCTTCAAAGCTCACTGGCGTCTCGATTGATTGATCGGCACGCGATGCAATGAACTCTTCTGCTTCTTTTGGCGACAGTGTCAATCCGAAGAACTGGTTGATGGTATGCAAGTTGACAGGTAAGGAATACACGTGTCCGCC
>JBIIJW010000221.1:0-2999 GCA_044233525.1 Ilumatobacteraceae bacterium
TTGCTGCAACTTCTGCCAAACCAGAACCCATGATTCCTGAGCCGCAAATACCAATTGTCTTCATGTCAAACCTCCCTGATGAGTACAGGCGAGGCTAACAACAGAGGATGCGGTTGAAAGAACCGCGTCTCTTTACTTTTCGGTGATTTTGATTGTCTTGACGGTGACCGTTCGACTTGGTGCGCCGCCGAGACCGCTGTCGTCGGCCTCATGCAGAGCCATGATGCCCTTTACGACGTCTAGACCCTTTGAGACTTTTCCGAATGTCACGTAGGTGCCTTGGGAGTCAAGCAATGACGCCTTGGGTCCGGTGACAAAGAAGAACTGAGCGCCACCGGAGTCTGGAACTGACCCACGCGCCATGACGAGGTCGCCTTCGGAGTATGCGAACTTCCCGCCTTCGTCCGAAATGGCGTAGCCAGGGCTATCAGCATTGGTTTTTCCACCGCCTTGAATGATGTCAATGGATGGGTCGGTACGGAAGATGGTGGAGCCGTCGTAGTACTTGTAACGAGAGAGTGACACGAAGTTGTTCACAGTGCCCGGCACGGTGTCGGTGTTGAGGTCAACAACAATTTCGCCTTCAGTGGTGTCAAAAGTGGCGGTGTACGACTTTGATGCGTCGATGCACTTCTTCATTGAAGATGTGAATTCGGAAACTTGCTCCTGGCTTCCATCTGTTTTTGGACATTCGGTGTCGCCATAAACGAATTCAGTTGGAGTAGCCGTGGTGGTGGGGCTGACTGTTGCATCATCTCCACCGACGAGGCGAGAGAGAAGGAAGAGTGCAACAACGATGGCGGGGATGCCGAGACCGAAAAGAAGGCCACGTTTGCGCACCTTGGTGATCTTCTGCTTGCGGATGCGCTCTTGACGTGCGCGGTCGCGGTTGGCTTTTTGTCTGGCTCTTTTATCTGTTCCCACAAAGTCGGCAGGCTAGTCGCACAGGGGTAGCCTTGACCAGCAGTGGCACTAATTGTTCAAAAATATGGCGGCACATCGGTTGCCGACCCGGACCGCATTAAGTCTGTTGCCGACCACGTGGCCTTCACCCGCCGCCACGGCAACGACGTCGTTGTGGTGGTGTCAGCCATGGGTAAAACAACCGACAACTTGCTCGGATTGGCAAATGCAGTGTCCGATGTCCACCCAGGTCGGGAAATGGACATGCTGCTCACCACCGGCGAGCGAATTTCTATGGCGCTGTTGTCCATGGCGCTCGCTGGAGTCGGAGTGGAAGCCGTCAGCTTCACCGGTTCTCAGGTGGGCATCATTACCGACACCATTCACACCAAAGCGAAGATTCTCGAAGTGAAGGGCGACCGCGTTCGTCAAGCATTGTCCGAAGGAAAAGTTGTTGTCGTTGCCGGATTCCAAGGCGTGTCCACCGATTCTGAAATCACCACACTCGGTCGCGGTGGTAGCGACACCACAGCTGTTGCACTTGCTGCTGCACTGAATGCAGACGTGTGTGAGATTTACACCGACGTCACTGGCGTATTTTCTGCAGACCCTCGTATCGCGCCACAAGCTCGCAAGTTGTCACATTTACAGTTCGACGAAATGTTGGAGATGGCAGGCGTCGGAAGCAAAGTCCTCGCACTGCGTTCCGTTGAATTTGCTCGTAATCACAATGTTCCTATTCATGTTCGTTCCAGTTTCACGTGGGAACACGGAACATGGGTCAGCACCGAAAAGTCACAAGGAGAAAACTCCATGGAAGATCCAATTATTTCTGGTGTGGTTCACGATGCCAGTGAATCAAAAGTCACCGTTCTCGGAGTTCCCGATCGCCCAGGTATCTCTGCTTCATTGTTCGAGAACCTTGCGAATGCCAATATCAACGTCGACATGATTGTTCAGAACACATCGAAAGATGGTTTCACCGATATTTCATTCACGGTTCCGAAAGCCGATATGAAGGTTGCCGAAGACATCGTGTCGCGGGTTGCAACAGAAATAAATGCACAAGGTGTGTCACACGAATCAGACATTGCAAAGGTGTCACTTGTTGGCGCAGGTATGAAAACCAGCCCAGGTGTGGCGGCAAAAATGTTCCGAGTCTTGGCTGACAACAACATCAACATTCAGATGATTTCCACCAGCACCATTCGAGTTTCAGTCGTGGTGGCGGCTGCAGACATGGAAGCGGCCGTTCGTTCGTTGCACACCGCCTTTGGCTTGGACTCTGGAACCGCTTATTCGGCACCATTGCCAGAGCGCAAGTAGTTCGCCTGCCATACTCAACTAATGGCACTTCGTCGTCAACTCATTCCATGGCGGGCCGCTGGCACGCGTGCTGAGATGCGCCGAAATGCAGATGAAGTGGTTCGTGACACTGGTTGGGTTTTCAATAATCAAACTGGTTCCAGTCTGACCCTTGAAGAATTCGTGAAGACCGGTGATGCCGAAGTTGACATCTATCTCGATCGCTTCGGTTGGACCAGCATGGCTAACGGCGCGTCAGTGTTGGAGATTGGTTCTGGCATTGGTCGCATGACCGCGGCGCTGTCTCGCAAGTTTGCATCGGTGATTGCCACAGACGTCGATGCTGCTTTCTTAGAGCGTTGTCGTGAGACAGTTGCTCGTTTTGGTCGAGTGAATACTCTTCGCACTGTTCATATTGCAGACGGAAGTTCAGTCAACGTTGGCGACGATTCAGTTGATGCAGTGTTCTCATACATCACGCTTCAGCACTGCAAGGCAAGTGATGCTTTGCGTCTCACCACAGAGGCGCTACGTGTTGTGAAACCTGGTGGATATGTGGCGTTGAATTACCGCACATGGGTTCCTGCCGACGTGTTGTTGGTGCCGGCTGGCGGTGTGATGCGACTGTTATGGCGAATCCCAGTGGCTGGTCAAAAACTGTCGCAATGGCGTTGGTCGACTCGTCTGGGTTGGCAAGCTAACCGTCTGGACCCACGCCGAGTCTTGGCGCTCTTGCAGGCCTCAAATGTTGAGTTTGATGAGATTGCGATTCTTCATCATCCTGGGCGCCC